>QKMY01000018.1 GCA_003242895.1 Candidatus Margulisiibacteriota bacterium | reverse complement strand
AAGTTGATCTGCTATTATTTCCATAAGGGAATTCCTTTCTTGATATAGTCTGATTAACTAATATCTTATCAGGAATTCCCCCATCTTTGATGTACAGCCTATTTTTTATTTACCTGCCAGTCTGATACCATCAGCCCCTAGTACTATCACACGTTCCTTGTACATTATCCCTATACACATCTTAAACGTTTTTTTGCTCATATGAAGGGATCTCTTGATTTCTTCCGGATCACTCTTGTCAGTTAACGGAAGGAACCCTTTATTCTCATTCAAGGTCTGAAGGATAGTGTCTTTACTCTTTTGTATCTCGTCCATGCCGGTCTGACGCAACGTTACGTCAATCTTTCTATCATCCCGGATTTTCTTGACAAAACCGGTTAAGGAGTCACCGATTCGGACTGGCTGATACACTTCGTTTTTATATAACAATCCAGCAAACTTTTGATTGATGATTACTTTAAACGCAATATCAATTTCACCGTAAATTAATAGGGCAACCTCATCGCCTTCGTTTATATTTTCTGCTTCGTGTATAAGATGTTTGTCTATTTTCGTCGTTGCAACAAGACGATCAGACACGTGATCAAGATAAAGCATGGCTACATAGCTTTTTCCTTTTTTAAGCGGATGTGGCTGTTCTCTAAAAGGAACTAGAAGCTGGTTATCCATTCCCCAATCTACAAAAGCACCGTATTTATTGGTATCCTTAACTTCAAGATAAGAAAATTCATTGATTTTTATTTTGGGTGTTCTGGTTGAAGCAATAAGCCTGTTTTCTGAATCCTTATAAATGAACACCCGTAAGTCATCACCTACTTTTGTATCTTTCGGGACTTCTTTTATGGGCAAAAGGACCTCATTATCGCCAGTGTCAAGATAGGCCCCGAAATCCAGTATCTTCGTTACTTTTAGTTTGCTGTAATTGCCTATTTCAATCATTATTAACTCCTATTTCCTTTTTTTTATACATTTAACTCAGCAATCAAATCGATAATAAGATACTAACACATTTTTGGCTATTTATTAGAGATAATCACGAAACCAATCAGCTAATATTGTTCAAGTTAACTTATCACTTAACTTTCCAGAGATGAGGCACTTAAAATACTAAGATACCAACTGCAGATTAATGCGTTTCAGTTTAGTGTCTACTGCGAGTACTTTTACAGTTACATTGTCTCCAACAGCCACCACTTCATGCGGATCACGAACAAACGAGTCACTCAGCTTGGAGATATGCACCAAGCCGTCCTGATGAACACCGATATCAACAAAAGCACCAAAATTAGCAACATTAGTAACAATCCCTTCAAGAACCATTTCGGGCTTTAGATCAGAGATATCATTAATTGTATCGCTGAATGTTGCATAGCTGAACTCGGCGCGAGGATCCAGTCCTGGTTTTTTTAGCTCGTTAACTATATCACTAAGGGTTGGAATGCCGACCTCCTCAGTTACAAAATCAGATAATTGCAGGGAACCAAGCAACTTGTCATTACCGATAAGATCTTTTACTTTGCATTCGAGCTTCTCTGCCATACGCTCTACGATGTGATAAGATTCCGGGTGTATTGCAGAATTATCCAGTGGATTTTTAGAATTTCTTATTTTCAAAAAACCCGCACACTGTTCAAACATTTTGGGACCCAACTTGGCTACTTTCAGTAATTCTTTTCGTCCCTTGAAAGCTCCATTGAGATTGCGATATTCTACAATATTGGCTGCAACTGCCGGCCCGATACCGGCTACATACGTTAACAGGGATTGAGAGGCGGTATTTAAATCAGCACCTACATGATTCACGCAGAACTCTGTAATGAAAACCAAGGCATTTTTCAGATCTGCCTGATTCACATCGTGTTGATACTGTCCTACACCAATAGACTTCGGATCAATTTTTACTAATTCTGACAAAGGATCCTGCAACCTTCTGGCAATACTGATTGCACCACGGACAGTCAAATCGAGATCAGGAAACTCTTTCCTGGCAATCTCCGAAGCGGAATAAACAGATGCCCCGGATTCACTTACAACGACAGATATCAGGTCTAGTTGTTTGTTTTTTATAAGCTCTCTAACAATTTGATCGGTCTCTCGTGAAGCGGTTCCATTTCCTATTGCGATTATTTCGACTTTGTATTGATCTACAAGCTGTGCCAGTAGTTTCTCTGCTTCATTTTTTTTATTTTGCGGTTCGTGAGGATAAATTGTGGTATTAGTCAAAAACTTACCAGTGCCATCAATAACGGCAACTTTACAACCGGTCCTGAAGCCTGGATCTATCGCAATGATAACCTTATCTCCTGCCGGAGGAGCAAGTAATACATTCTTTAAGTTTTTGCTGAAAACAGAAATAGATTCTCGCTCGGCCTCAACACATTTAGCATTAAAAACCTCCGATTCCAGTGCAGGAAAAAGCAAGCGTTTATAACTATCTTCAATTGCCGTAAGCAGCTCTTTATAAAAGATAAAAGTCTTATTCCTGATAACCTGTGAATCCAAATATGCCAAAAGCTGGTCATTATCCGCGTGAATGCTCCATTTGATAACACCTTCAGCCTCACCTCTCCGTATTGCCAGAATTCTATGGGCCGAAGATCTTTTCAGCAGTTCAGAGAAATTATAATACATTTCGAATTTTGAGCTTTTTTCTGCCCATTCTTTTTTTGCTTTGCTTACGAGTGTCCCTCTATTCGACAGACTATTCCTGATCCATGCTCGATAATTGGCATTGTCAGCAATATCCTGGGAAATAATGTCAAGCGCACCGGAAAGCGCCTGGTCTATAGTATCGATACCTTTTTGAGGATCAACAAATCGACTTAACACTTCGTTCTTGTTTTTGATATCGGCCCGTTGAGCGATTAAAAGGTCCGCAAGAGGTTGCAACCCTCTCTCCTTAGCAATAGAAGCGCGTGTTTTCCGCTTGGGCTTGAAGGGCAAATAAATGTCCTCCAACTCTTGTTTATCTGAGCAGTTGGTGATACTGGTCCTCAACTCGTCGGACAGCTTCCCCTGCTCTTCTATTGTTTTCAGGACTGTACCTTTTCGATCTTGCAACTCTCTATAGTAGGTCAATCTTTCGCTAATCTGCTGTATCTGGACTTCGTCCAACCCGCCAGTCCGCTCTTTTCGATAACGGGCAATAAAGGGAATCGTAGCTCCCATATCGAATAGTTCAACCGTTTTCTCGACTATACCAGAAGCAACCTTACAATCTGAGGTAATGCACCGGACAATAAATTCACTCATTTATAATCTCCATATCTTAATGTCTTTAGCTGTCACACCATACTACCAAAAAAACAGCTAATAATAAACCACTTCAAGTACTAAATTGGTCCGAACGTTCGTGCCGCTCCGGTCAGTCGTGTCTCTCCGGTTGCTGAGCTTGTCGAAGCCACCAATCAATTTCCACTAACTTTTAAAACAATTAACATTGTGATAATATATTTTTACACTTATTCTTTAACAAACGAGGAATGACAATGAAAATAGCTCTAGGTTGTGATCATGGCGGATATGAACTAAAAGAGATTGTGAAAGCCAATCTTCTCAACAGAAAATATGCTGTTGAGGACTTTGGATGCTACTCTCTTGAATCGGTTGATTACCCTGATTACGCCAAAATAGTTACCTCTGCCGTCATTAACGAAAACTATACTTATGGTATATTGATTTGCGGTACAGGAATTGGTATTTCTATTGCGGCAAACAAGGTTACCGGCATTAGGGCAGCATTATGTACGTCTACCATTATGGGAAAAATGAGTAGAGAACATAACGATGCTAATATACTCTGCCTTGGGGGAAGAACTACAAGCCCTGAACTTGCTATCGAGATAGTCCAAACATTTCTTGACACACCATTTGAAGGCGGCAGACATCAAAAACGTCTGGATAAGTTTCAGTCTATTAATTAAATATGAAGGCTGGCTGATTGCCAGCCCATTAACTATTCCATACAATTATTAATAAGTATTGTTGTATTCCAATGTTATATAATCAAGAAATGATTTATCTATAACGCGGTTGTCTTTAGGATCATCCTTCAATAGTCCGTTGATCCTCTCAATTGCATTCACTGTATTGAAACACATATATCCATATTCGACAGGCATTTGTACTTTAAACATAATATCATGATCCATCAGCTCACCTGTCACATAGTCTATTTTTTGTATCAAAAGCCCACCATCATTCAATTTTGTTTGAGCTAGCAGCTTATACCACTCATCCATTTCTTCATGATCAGTGTTAACTTTAAGCGTTGTAATGCTAAGAACTTTTTTATCATTAAACATAGCTGCAAGTTCATCTATCTTCTCTTGGATAAGGGAAGCCGACATCTTTGCTCGTCCCTGTCCTTTTTGCATAATCAGCACCTTATCGTTCTTTACAATCATTTCTTTATCAATTTCACCTAATTGGGTTACTATAAGCATTTCCTGGATCGCACAATGAAAGAAGTTAAAGCTATCATCATAGTTAACCGTAACATTGTACTTATCTTTACCTTCATAGATGTTTTGAAAGCGCTCTAATATCTTTTCTTTTTCTATTTCAAAAACCCCGATCTCATCAAGTGCCATTTTGATGCCATCCATTGCTGAAAGCGAATTAACATCCTTATAGAAACTTTTTTCTTTCATCTGTTCGAAAAGATACTCGCGAATGTTACAACCAAACTTCATAGCCTGCTCCGAGTCAAGTAAAACGAGTAATTTTCTTTTCACTTCAAGATCTTGGTCTTTAATGTAGTTGATAATATTACGATATGTGTCCTTTGAATAATCCTTAGTCAATCCGAAAATATTGTTATAATTTGTAGTTTTATATGATAGAGAGCCTTCCGAATTGCCATCTTTTTTAGCAATGCTTTTCATGTGCTCTGCATAATGCTTCATATATTCTTCATAATGTAATCGATTTTTCCCTATCTGATATACGGCTCTCCTTACCATTCCAATTACTTCTTCGATAATTTTATTACTTTCTTCCATCATGAGATTATGAATAGAAGTAAAAGCTTCGTTCATGGCATTATAATCAAAAAGACAATCTTCTCTCAGGAAAGGACAAAGAATTGAAATCATGAGATCAGTCTGACTTCCTAAGAATTCTTCCTTATAATCAAGAAACCAGTTATCACTCATGTAAACTAGAAGCATTCTATCGGCTTTCTCTCTATCGCCTTTTTGTAATGCCACTTCAAGAAAATGTTGAATCGGACCTTTCAGCTTTTCTGTCCGAATAGCCCAATCAGCTAGGACTTCATGCAGGATGCCAACAATATTCTCTCCGAAATAATTAAATGACTTGCTTAACGCGGCAGTCTCCAAATCCAATTCATCATTAAAAAAAACACCGTGACCAAACTCATGCCAGACAATTCCTTCTATCATCTCATCTATAAATAACTCTTTCTTTGCCTCCAACTCGTCAGCACTGTTGACTTTATAGGCCTCAAGCGCCCTAACTTTTATCATCTCACGGATATTTCCGGCCTCATTATTATACATTTTGGCTTTTTCCCGGTCGGTATAATCAAACATCTTTTTCCATTTCATCTCAAAAATGAGACGACAAGCTTCTTTTCTTATACCAATATCTCGTTCGCCAATAACAGCTGCAATCGACATTATATTAGAAGGTGTTCGGGATATCTCTTTCTCAAACATATACAGTTCATAGCCCTCTTTTTTGATCGGCTTCGCTTCACCAAATATAATGCTCCAATATTTACCATACTTACCAACTACGATCCTCAATTTCGATCCTATATATGCTAATTCCCGATTAAGGAGGTCTGCACGATTTTTCAGAATACTTTTGCCAAAAACATTGTATTCGAGCGCATCTTCTTCTGCAACAATCTGCTTTAATGTCATGTTGCGATATTCGGCATGCTTATTCATCATCATGAGAAAGCTATCAATATCACGCTGGGTTATTTCTTGTTCGGGAGCTATTCCGAGTTTGAGACGAGCATACCCAATTATTACACGTTGCTGTCCATATTCACCCCAGTAAGCGGATTTCTCCATCATAAAGTACTGTTGATCGCAAAGTTGATCAACTGTTTGTTTGATATCAGATTCTAATTTCTCACGATAACGTTCAGCTATACTGTCCGCATTAGGTATACTATTCTCTTGCAAAACTTTTATTAATAGCTTATGGCTTTTTCTTTGTTGGGGGTCGAAATAGAGTTTTCTAATTTTAGCTTGAAGCTCTTTTTTAGCTTTTAATCCATCAGATTGCTTCTTAGTAGTTCCAGTCATCACTTCTCCTTTATCCTATAAGTAACTAAGTTTGGTACTGCAAGATCCTTACTATGTTATTATATACTATTATCTAACAACTTTTGAAGAGCTGACTTTATTTCATCTATAAAATTTCCATCTTTGAGCATTGCAACCTTGGCAACCTCTATCTGCGTCCTTAGATTTTCAGTATCAGGTACTTGTTCAAAAAGCACAACCCGAAAACCTAAACATTGCCACCGCTTATCGTAGAATTCATAAGCCTGATTAAGAGATTCGATTATTGAATATAAATCCTGAGGATTGACCTTTCCCTGATGATAAGCGGTGCTAATATCGTCAATAATTTCAGGATAAGACTCTTGATGTGTATATTTTGATATTATTGTATTAGCATTCTGCTTATAGGCTTCTGCTTTCTCTCGATATCTCTTCGCAAAGACACCGTGAATATTAGCCTCAGTAACACGTAATCGCCAATCACTGCTATAATCTTGCAATTCTTCAACCTGCGTCAACAAGCACTCTAATTCTTCCTCGCTCTTTTGGCTCAACTTGTCGATTACTTTGCCGTTCTCTTCGGCTCTATACTCTGTCTGGACAATAAGATCATTGATACATAGTTGCAACAAAATCTCATCGAACGGAGCTTCGGAAACGATGTCCCAGCCATCACTCTCGTTATTTTTTAAGGATTTTATAATGCCATTTATGTCCAGCAATTTACATTTACTATAAATATCCTGAACAGAATCGTTCTGTCCGAGATATAAAACAAAATGATGCTGATCATCTTCGACTTTTCTTTGAGAATTGTAGATGCTCAGAAATCGTATTGGAATTCCCAGAAAATCGCCTAGCAACCCGGCAGAGAGCCCTCTTGCAAAACATGAGTAAATTGATTCGGTATAATATTGATCGATTGAAAAATTCTTTTTGTTAAAACTGATATTCGAAACGTACTTATAAGGGAGCGAAATATTGATCTTTTCATCGGTTAAATATTGATCGATCTCAGATTTCACTTTGTCAAAATAGTCAAGAAGTGCCACACCCTTTTCATAGGCAAGATTATAACTCTTCCATGTAAGAAGCATTGTAAAATACAAAAGTGCCGCCTCTTTACCATAAACTTTACTTACTTCAATATATTTTTCTTTGATATCAGGATATTTCTTAAGATCAACATGCATTTTTAATGATTTCATATCCGAATAGTTCTGCAAGATACTACTCCATTCGGTATGATTTTTTATGGAAACAGGTGTATTGATATTTTTAAAAAAACACATATTTCACCAATCTAATATATGTATTATTTACCAAATGCTTTTAACAAAAAATAACAGCAAGCCTTCTCAAATAATGAGAAGGCCCTATTATCTTCATAACAACAATCTACTTATCAGCCTGTATACCATCCGTAGTAGGATTACTTACGTTGGTCAAACTGTTCTTTATTTCTTCATCAGACTTTGTGGCAGAAATATTAAATTGCATTTCAGCAACGTCGGCTCCAGTAATTTTATTACCGTCACCAATAGTCTTTGTTGCCATATCTGTTCTCACTGCGTTAGCTCTAACATTTGTTGTAAAACTTGAATTTATATCACTATTTACTGCTCTCATATTTTATCTCCTTTTTAATATAATTTATTTTTTTACAAATCTATGATAGTAAGAAAAATATCAATTGATTGTATAGGCATCAGCCTCCATCCGTTAGAATAATTTCATCTTCTGTAATATTATCGTAGGATACTTTTGTAAGTTTCACCTTTTTACACCTAAATTATTTGTTATATAAACTAAAATACAACAACTGTTCCGATTTATCTTCATCTGTCCCGTTCATTTCCTTGATCATAGATAGCTGTTTGGATGCACAATAGAACAAAACCTTATAAAATTTGTCTTTTTCGTCAACGCTCCAGTTAGAAAAATCATCGCTAATCTTAATTTTTTTGTCAAGGAAATTAATGGATTCCATCATTTCTTTGTTATTACTCTTCTTAATACCTTCAATTATCACATTATTAAACCCTTTAGATATTACATTTTCAAAATATTCTTGCATCTGCTTATTGATACCGACATTATCAGGAACCGAATTGAGCTGATCCTTCCTAAAATTGACACACAGTTGCAGTTCCTCGATATTATATTTCATTGCTAGAAAGGACATATCATCAAGAGTCTGAAGGTGTTTCGCACCATCATGTAATGACACAATGGTATCGACCCCTATATAAAACTTACCAGGATTCACTCCATTTTGTATTGTCATAGCGCCAGCCTCTGAACTTCTTACTGTAGAGGAATACTCCGTCGTCGATTTGACGAATGCTTTGTTATTTTGCACGAAATAATTCAAAAATGCTTTGCGCTCTTCCGTACTAGCTTTTTTAAGAGATATTGTCGATCCAAACCATTCCTTTCGGACATTTGTCTCGTAGAGATCACGTAAATATAAACTATAAGTATTCTCAAACGTCATTTCAGCGTAGGCTATCACAGGAACCCGTTTGCCATTCTCCATTTTCCAGTCCTTAACATACGGAGCTTCAAACTTATTATCATCCTTTTTCTTAAAATTGTTATCTTTACAAAATTGATCAAATATTGATCTATCCGAAGCAGTCATGAAATCAGTATACACTTTAGAGCTCAGTTCAGTCTTACTGGTCATCTGCAACGGTTGTTTCAAACCATCGATCTTGATAACTTCGGAAGAATGAACCCCGAACCCTTTGTCATACAGTGCATTTATCTTATTGATTGCATCTACTGAAGAATCAGAAGCGGCCCTCAAATAACTTTGCCCTGGCTTCTGCGGTTCAAAATCTGACTCATATAAACGCCGAAGTTTAAATTCCAAATACTTTTCCTGGAACTTGTTACCGTTATAGTAAGATGTAACATCCCCTTCGATTAATGGCCAAATAATATTGTTTGTATTAGCCCTGCCTAACTGCTGATTGAGAATCCTGCGATCATCTATCGCCTGTTTTACTTCTTTCGGCCATTTCGTCTGGATTGTTTCTAATTCCTGAAGATAGTTTTTATACTGTACTTGCTCTTCATTCGACAACTTATCAAGACCGGTTAACGTCACCGAAGTAGAGTTCTTATCAATTGATTGTTTCCACTTAAAGAATTCATCTTCCATTGTGGCATCATCAAATTGCTCAATAGTATAGTTTTGTTTGGAATTCTGGTCTTGAATATAATTCTTTGTGGCACTAGTTATGACTTCATTGACATAGGAAACAACATCACTATCATCTCTCCAGGTATTCAAGAGATCATCAATTCCTCCCTTAGAGTTACTTAGTGCTGACACAATGGTTTCGAAACGATTGCTCTCCTGTAACCATTTTTTTGCGCCTGCGGACAAGTTGAGCTTATTTATATCCATATATCCGCGCTTATTAAGCTGTGTCATAAGTTCATACCCGGCTGAACTCATTTTGATGTTTTCATATTCACCAAAACTATACCACCCGCCACATTTATCTATATCAAAAACCCATTTTCTCCATTCTTCCGAACCGACCTCCAGCTTAGGTAACGGATTACCATCTACAACAATTGCACGGTCGACCAACACATCAGAAAGAGTACTGTCATCTCCTTTATCGTCTTTTGACTTGCCAACATTCAATCGTAAGGGCGATTGAGCAACACCATTAATCTTGATGTCATAGACAAGTTGCTTAAATCCTAAGCTACTATCAATAGAACTATATTTGATCTCGAGGTTCATATCATTAGGATTACCATTTTGTTCTTTATATGCCTTAACCTGATCAGCGACTGCCATGAGCATATCAGGAGACACATCGTACAGATCATCAACTGTGATATTTGTAATTCCCAGACTCCGCAAATATGGGAGTACTTTTTGCCCATTATATTCGGGATGTGCAGGTATTGAATCAGGCAAAATAGATTCGATGTTATTGTCCTTGAGAGCGGTTCTGAGATTTGCGACCCCTGGATAGCGGCTCTTTATAACATCTGCCCCCATGCTATCCCGAGATTGATTCGTTATATTTAGATTTATACCACCCTTTTCTTGGAAAACACACTTTATCTCTTTCTCATCATCTTTTTCTCTGAACCCAGCGTGTTCATAAACATAACCAGATGCAGAGCTTGCGATAACATATACAACACCGCCAACTATCACAACAGCAGCCACTGGAGCGCCAGCTCCCCCGGTTGCAGCGGTTAAGCCTAATGCACTTAGAGTAATATCAGTAAGAACAACAGCGGTTCCAGCCGTAGCCGCATCGCCAAGAATATCCTTGGCAGCGCGTTGTTTTGTCACACTTGCTTCATCGCCAAGCAAAGTTGGAGCATTTTCCACAAGACTAACAGACAATTCGGCAACTATAGCACCTATCGCAGTAGCTTTTGACAATTTAACTGCATTTTTCCCAATTGTTCCAAGTTCAACCGCACCATTAACTCCCATCCGGGTAACAGCCTGTTCTGCCGCTGCATAGTACACAAGCGTACCCATCTCACCGGAGGTAGCCTTAGTAGCTTCTTCCAGAAAATTCTCCTCACCTATATTAGAGATAATATTCTTTAATGCCAATACTCCAGTCAAGGCTAAAAGAGCTTTTTTGTTGCCTAAAAGCTTAGAAAGGGTACTGTTCTCTTTTCCTTTCACCGCATTTTTAACATCGTTAGCATCACATTCGATAAAGTTCTCTTTCAGACCAAGCTCAGTCTTCATTTTTTCAGAAATTGTTACTTTTATTTTTCCATTACCTAGATCAATAGCGTCATCGATTATTCCTGCACCAGCATCCTTGATCAATTTGTTCATGGATAGTTTATTTCCATTCTCCAATTTTACGGCATCTCTCTCTATCATTGGTTTAATCACTTTTTTCCAAGTAACATAATCTGCGGTAACGCCAATACCCATTGCAACCGTCTTGCTGGCAATCTTCACGATATCCTGAGTTGTCTCCTTTTCTGTGTTAACAAAATTGCCAAGCAGCTTATTGGTCCCACCTTCTAAAGATTTTTCCAATCGATCCTGAAAATAAGTACTCGGCAATGCATAGGCAACTGGCGCAAACGAGTTAGCAAAGGGTGCAAGCACATTTTCACCAATCGCTTTTACCGGCTTATATTTTTTGCCATTTACATCATATCCCCACTCATAAGCTGCATCACCCATTCTAGTCGAGGCCATAGCTATAACCGGAATTGAAACGATCGAAGTCCAACCGAGGCCATGTTTCACTCCTGCAAATGAGCCCTCTGATTTTCGCAACTTATTCCCAAGGGAACTGACTGAGGTCATACTCCCAAAAGAAACACTGCTGATAAAAACTTGTTTACCAACACTATAATCACCACCCATTTTCGCCTGAGCAGCTTTCTCAAGCTCAAGGCTATGGGTCTTTTTAAAGTAGTCTACCTCTTCTTTAAAAACAACTACCGGATATACTGGTGGTTGTTTACCGCTGAATTCTTTCATAACATTATTTCTTGCTATCTCAAATAATACATCCTGGACGTCATAAGAAATATTATTATTATAGAGCTTGTTCAACGAAGCATTATCTCCAAATAATAACTGTTTATTCTGCTCAAGGACTTTTACAACATCTTGATCAGAAGACTTATCTATCAAAGCGATCAAATTGTTAAGTTCTGTAATTCTCTTGTCTATATAGACTTTTGATTTGCCTTTAGTATTTTCTGATATTTTCTGAAATTGTTGAAGTGAATTCTGGGTATATTCATTTATTTGAGCCTTCGTAGGCTGGTGATATTCTACGTCTGTCTTAACCGGAGTTATTTTACAGCGTAGATTATTTGATTTTGCTTTATCCAATAGAGTCTCAGCAGATATAGCATCAAAACCAAGTAGTTTATTGATCGCAGGAACCAACTCTGAACTAACTTTTGATTCTTTATTCTGGTAAGAGGATACTAATTGGGAAGTCTGCTGGTAAACCTTAGCAAGGTTCTCGCGCAGTGCATTGACGTTTGCTAGTAAGCCCTCTTTGATCTTATCCTTTGCCGGGTCTGCCTGGAAATTGTTTTCTACAAACTCTGTGACAGCTTTGTCAGCGTCCATGGTAGGTTGGCATAACAAGGCGTAATCTTCAAACTGAATATATTGAGAGAGATCGTTACCATTTATTAATGAATTTACATATTGGTTCTGAACATATCCCCCCATGAGTTCTTCCACGTTACCAGATAAGGTGGTGTATTTATCTTTATCACTCGGAGCGCCGACATTGTATTGCTTATACAGCTCACCCATGACCCAGTCAGAGATAACTTTCCCTTTGAGCATCGAAGCCATTTCGTTATCCGAAACATTGCCATCCTTAGTAGCTTGGGAAGACAATTGCTTCATTCTTTGTTCAATCTCAGTGGACGATAGTACAATTCCTTTATAGGAACAATTACCTTTATCATCAACTTTGACACTCTGTATCTCTTGATCCAGGATTTGACTAAATGCCGCATTCTGCTGTGAATTAGCTCGATTATACATCTCACTATTCGCCATAGCACTGACCGAACTGGACTTGGCTGCTGCCACATCCTTGAGCAAAGTATGCATGATCGTAATTGCACCTATAGCTGTTTGGTTCGTAAATTCACTCCCTAACAGTTTCCCGACAGCTCTTTGCTTGTATGAAAAAAGTATCCCCGTAAGGAATTGCTCATCAGCAGCGGTTCCTATGACTGACTCCCAATCTGGGTCTTCACCTTTTATAGCTTTTTCAAGCATAATAGCACCAAATATTACAGCCGCATCCCGTCCATTGGCACCAAAAGTCTTCACAGCTTCTTTACTTACCGCAGCGATATCAACTTCGCTCAGACCAAGAGTCAATAAATCGATTCGAACAAAACCATCCTGATTGTTAGATTTCCTAACTTTCTCGCGTATTTTCTGCATAGTTTCGCTATTCCAGAACTGCTTCAGTTTTTCAGAATTGTTCTCGTAGTATTGTTTTAACTTGCCAGGATCTTGCAGATCTTGACTCATCCTTCTAAACTTAGTTTCATCTGTATATACAGACTTAGCTTTGGGGGTACTATTCGGATCAGGATCAGGACCTTGTACTGAATCAGAGTTATAAGCAGTTTTCAGATTATTCTCGATAATTGTAATAAAATCACCATAACTCTTTATCTTATCTTTATTATTATTTATAATCTTAATAATCTCTTCTGTTTTGACTCCATATTTTTTGTTAAGTATAGTAATCTGTTTAGCCAAATCACCTCGTTCAACCGAACTATAGGCAAGTATCTTATCATCTATCGTCGTCATTGGAGAGCGTTGGTATGTATCACGGCCAGAGATAACCCCCCTAAGCATTTTACGGCTGCTCGTTCCAGCCTGCAACTTGGAGAGGCCGTTCCTGGCAGTTGTTATAATCTCGGTTATTTTGGCAACATCGGTATCGGGGACTGTCTTGAGTCCATCCAACGTATTTGTAATATCTGTGATCTTTTCCATTTTCTCTAGCAATTTCTGTTTGGTATATTCATCAATCACAGTGTTATTTTTGATTTCGTCTATGGACTTATTGAGGTCAGTTATAATCTCCTCAGCAACTATCTTGATCTCGTCAACTGGCTTGGTCTCTAGCGCTAGTAACTTCTTCTCTACAACATCATCAACCATAGTATTGGCCTTATCAAGAATCATGGATACTTCTGTGGTTCTTCCGGTATCACTCATTATGCTTTTTTCAACATCGGATAAGGTATTCCTCAGATCAGTATTAGATTTAGTTAGTGATTGAGCTTTCTCTAAAAACTTAGGTCTCAGGAACGTTGTTCGTTTGTCAGGACTCTTCAACATCTCGGATAATTTGGAAGAAATATCATTATCAAAAGTAGAAAGATAATCCTTAACCCCTTCTAGATTGGTAACTGCATCGATGACGAGGTTTTTGGCAGAGGCACCATCACCGACAGTTTTTACCGCATCAAGGGTATTCGTAATATCAGCTACCTTTTGCATTTTTTCAAGTAATTTTTGCCTGGTATAATCATCAATATCTTTGTTATTCTTAATATCATCAATTTGTTTGTTCACCTTTGTAACAACATCTGAGCTGACTTGCTTGATATTATTAATATCAGCATTCTCAAGCCCCCTCAGTTGTTGATTCAAGGTATAAGAGAATAAAGCGTTCGTATCGTTGACTAACATATCAGTGGTATTTTTGAGATTATCAACGGTGCTTTGCAGCTCTTTATAAAGTTCATATTTTTGAACATCGTCCAAATCTGAACAGTATTTTATCGCATCGTTACCGATAATTTTCTTGAGTTCGCCATCTAAACGATATCCCCGTTTATCAGCCAACCGTGCCTTCAGATTATTTTCAACGTTATTCACTGTTCGCTCACGCGCTTCAGTTTTAACTTCATCTATAATGCCACCCAATTTTTTGATCTCTTCAATTGACTCGTCGGCAAATGCTCCTTTAGGAACTGTCATTATCACTCCTGCATTTGATCCAAAATACTTGCCGATACGTTCTTGTATTCTCGTAGCTATTCCTTGTTTAAACGCATTAGCCTTAACAGGATCTTTTAGTAAGTGTTCTGATAGCCTGTTATCAAGAAGCTGCTTGGTTACCTCTTCAGGCAATCTCAAATCTTTGATATCCTGGTCCGTTATAGTCTCTTTAAATTCGAGTTGCTCAGCATTAATATCATTAAAAATTATTTCAAACGAAGTTTTATGCTGATTAAAGTCTGGTATTGCTGATTTATCGACATAACCTAGGGTGCCAGCGACTTTCATAAACTCTATATTGATGAGCTCATTAACTATTCTATCAATCTCCGGAGATCGCTCTTTGATAATCTCGTCGATACTCTCCTTGATTGTATCTTCCACGATTCGCTGTGCACCTGGATCTCCCAAAAATCCGAGTACTTGCTTCTCTGCATTTGCATGTTCCTTCGCGAGCAGTCCATTTTTCACATCAGCTAAAATATCGTTGTAAAATTTATTTTTTACGACACTTTGAATTTTACCTTTCGCACAATCTTTTATTTGAGACGTAACACTTGTGTTCTCCATAAAATGGTTTTTTACCGTTAACAATGCACCGTCAAGCTGGAGCATCTTGCCATTCCCATCGAGATCAACACTACCCAGCTTTGCCCGCACAGCTTTTTCACATTCGCCAAGCATTTTCTCGGGATCCTGTAAAAGAATAGGATCAGACAGATTAACTGGAGCAGTTGCCTGTTTAACAGCCTCCATAACTTTATTCGCATCTGCATTATTATAAATGGACTTAAGGTAGTCATCGATATGGGTAAAAATAGTCGTCTCATCAGAAATGGCTATATAACCATCCTTGAGCACCCCCTTGCTCTCCAACTCTGCAATAAGTTTTTTCGAGTCAAGCTTATTTTCTTTACAGATAGCGCCAAGTTCTTTGGAATCATTCACCTTCAATCCAAAGATAGCTTCATCAATCTTATTCTGAACCTCTTTCATTTTTTCCTTATCATTGTTCAATTCCGGATTGCTATCTGCGACCTGACTGAATAGCATCTTTCGCATATTAGTGGCTAGATCAGATGCGACAATCGAATCATTCCCACCAAAAGCCATCTGGAGCAAATTATCATAAATAGCTGGTTTAGAATTATTATTCTGTTGACCGGAAGCATTCTGGAACATAGATAGCTTGTTCAGAAACGGAACATACGCCCCTCGATTGTGCAATGCACTTATCACCCTACTAGGATTCCGTAATGCTCGAAATCCAGCTTTAACCATTTCCTCTGGAAATTGCGCCGCGCCATCTGCGACAACCTCAATACCGCGATCTGCGCGGCGAAAGGTATTGGCCACAGCACGTGTAACATAATTCTGGCGCATCTGGGGGTTTTTTGATACCTGTTCCCCAAGCTGTTTAACCGGAAGCCAAAACGACTTAAACCCTCCGGCTAATTTAGGATGGACCTTACTAAACCCATCAATCTTATAACTAAGATTAGCAATCTTCTTTGCATAAAAAGGCTCTTGCATCATAGTTGCCATACGAGATCCGTCACCTTTAAGGGTAGACCGGTAGGCTGCACCAAAATCTGAGATAAAGCTCCTATTCTGACGAAAATTAGTCATAAACTCTTGAGTAAATTGAGCAGGCAATCGTAAGCCTCGATATGATTTATCCAGAGTATTTCCTGTTTTACCCCACATACCATGCTCAGCGGCGATCTGATTAGTACCCCACATAGCAAACATTGCGCCCCAGTAATCCCCTTCCTCAAACTTCTTTGCCGGATAGGTATAGTAAGGCATTACAAATAACTGGAACATTTTTGATGTCAGCATCGGCTTGAGAAGCCCTGGAACATTTGCCTGTTTATAAAAAGTTCCCAACATGCCATCATCATGGACAAACTTATTTTCGACTCCGCCTTCCCCACCAGCTCCACCGACTGAAACGAACCAATCGATCCATGACTTGGCAATAACTAGATCGATAAGGTCTTTCATCATTTCACGGCCGATAAAGAACTCCTTAGCACCTCTTTCTACTAGAGACAGAATCTCTTCCGGGTCTTTTCCGGCCTCTATAGCTGCTGTTGCTCTGTCAATCAGAGTGTTAACATTCGCTAAATCCTTCATATCACTTGAAATAGTTTTACCAGCACTTTTAAGTTGATCAACAATAAAGATACCTTCTATCGCGTCTTCAACTGTGTTAAAAGTCTTCCCTAAGAACTCCGAATCATTCCCCTCGGTAGCATCAAGATTACCAACCTTGATTGAATCGTAATCAGTGGAAATTCGCATTGAAGATATTTGACTTCCATCCAATGACTGGAATTCATTTGTTAACATGCTCATCTTTACCTGAAACTCAGGATCACTGCCACATACCTTCTGCGCAGTATCAGCAACGCCTTTCACTATTTTTCCGCCAAGAGTATTCTTATTTTTAGACAGATTACCATCAAGCACTATGATATCTTTCTCGGACTCCAAACCAGATGCGGCCTGCTCAATAAAACTTTTTTGATCCTTGATATTTGTAGGCAAAAATCCTAATGCCCATGGATCCATATCTTCGTCAGAATTGCCACCAATACCTCCATAGTTTGCAAATGATAGTGTACGATCAACCAGGGCTTTCTTTAAAGAATCAGCCAACTGATCCTTCTTGATCTTCCCAGCAAGAAACTGTTTTTTCAGATCTAAGATAGTTCGCTGCTGTTCAAAGGACGTATGCATCGAATCTAATTGCAGTTTATCTTGCAAAAACAAATCAGTTACCACAATGGAGGGCTTAACAGTTTCATTGTCCTTATGCTTAGGATCAGAAGAATTAACATACGATACGATCGCTACTCCATTATTCTGTTCCTCTCGTACCATCAAGTTATGAATACCCTGCCGACTCATGTTCTGGATTATTCCTTCCGTGCCCATCTGCACATATTTCTTTTTCATAAGCGCATCAACTTGCAACAGTTCTTCTTTAGACAATCCATTGAGGTTGATCTTTTGAATATCAAATTCATCACTATTTTTTTCTGAGATGGACAGTTTGTCTTCTGAGACAGGGGCACCAGAAAGACTATCGCTATATTTTTTCAAGATTACACTTTTGACGGAATATCCAATATTTGATTTTTGATCGAAAGCAATCCCTCTCCAGTATTTCTTGTTATATTCACGTTCAAAGTTATCCATTGCCAATGGATTTTCTCCATAAGAAAAGCCATTATCCATTTCTCCAACGAATTGCCCAAGCAACTGTTTAACCTTTAAGGCACTCGTATTATCAAGGTCTTCAGGTTTGATATGAAATATGTTTGTACCAATTTCTTGTTTCCAGGCAGGAACCTTTTCAAACCCGCCGGATTCTTTGGCATATTCCCGAATATATTCAGGTAGCCGATTATAATCCAGCCGTTTACCATCAAATGCATCGTCAAGAATAAAACCATCTGCCGCATGATTAACTACCGAAGCCATTTCTCCAAGAACATTTGCGCCAAAATCGCTACTGCTGCGAAAAACATCCCGTTTTTCCATAGCTTGCGCCATCCTATCAAGAAACTCTCCTGCGACAGTGGCTTTGGCGGGGTTAAAAAAATCTTCGTAACTCTTTAGCTTATCCCTATTCTTCAAACCTTCCTGGTAATACTGATCAAAATCTGTTGACTTAAGCCAACTAAATCCAGCAGCATCAAATGCCTTCAAGCGTTCACGGCAAAAAGTCGTCATTTTTTCGTGAACATCAACTTGTTTCCCCTCACGCAATTGCTTAATCTCGGTATTAAATATCGTGGTATTAAACTCTGACTGAATACTCTCCAGATGTGTCGCTAAACTTGTGGGATCACCTTTAAGTGAATCTGTTTTGAGGGCAATTGTTAATAAATAACGATCTGGAAAAAGAACATATTTTTTCAGGTCATTCAGCTTATTAACTGAAGCAGTCTGATAATACTGGCCTGGCATTACAGCCATAATCTTAAAGGGCTCGACAACGACCCCTTTAACAAAACTGCCGATTGCCGGTATCCAATGCTCCTGTCTCTTCAATGCTGGATCGGGAGCTTGGAGCGCCTTCATTGTAATATATTTCCGGATATACTCTACCGCAGACTTGTGATTGGATTCCAAGGAATTCTTGTTGGATTCCGTAATACCATTCTTTTCCACATCGTCTAACAGAACAGTAATGTCATCGAGGATCTGCCCATAGCCCTCATATCCTTTTTTGAAAACCACGTTTCCATTAGTTGATTTAGGGTCAATCGCCATTGAATGGATTTCAGTATAGAACTTATTGAGGTCTTCTACTGTAATAAAGCGATCTACCTCACCACCAGCATTAATCTTTTTTGCACAGTAATAATTAAATCCAACCATCCAATCTTCATTCTGACCATGAAGTGACATCCAGCTTTTCATCTCATAGTCATATTTGGCATAAATAGCTTTTGGCATATCAAGATAAGATTTGGCATCAGGATCTTTTTTTGCAAGATTAGCACTATAATCACTAAGAATGCTCTTAGCAGATGCATCACCCATATCTCCTATAGTTTCCTTCATCTTTACGAGGTCCTTATCTTTAACCTCACCAGTCTCACTGTTCTGTTGTGCCTTCTCCTTGGCCTCAAGAAACTCCATAAGATCGGCTTTTGTACATTCCGAAACAACAATATGATCGGCATCCAGCGTTCCATTATTGGAAAGATAGTTAATATTAAAAGATCTATCGACATAATTAGTGTTCATCATAGTAGAGTTTTTTGACTCACCAGCCTGCTCCATATAATTCTTAGCAATAGTATAAAAGTCTTTACTCGCTTCAGAGTCTCTTGGTAACCACAAAAATACTATGAACTTCTGAATATCTTCAGCATTCAGGTTTCTGATAGCATCTTTCCCGTTAAACAGTGCTTCACGGATATTTTTTGCCGATTGTTCACTTCCTTGAGCACTTTTTTCAAAGTATTCCAGTAAAAACGACATTAAATTTGCATCAACCTGAAATGGAGTTTTTGTTTCATCAGTAAATGACCATCTATTGTTCTTATCATTACGTAAAAACTCTGCAAGAGGACTTGACTTTGCCATATTAAGAAAATCTTCTTGGGGGATCATTTCTGGATTGTGGCTCTGGGAATAATCATAATAATAGTCAATATCTGAATCACTAATCGTGGTTGTGCTCTTGCTTTCGTTTATCAGAGTTGTAACCTCTTGGTAGGTAATCCTTTTATCCTGAAGAGCTGCTATAATCTTTTCTTCAGAAACACCATTACTCGCCATATAAAAAATAAAGCCTTGATATAGCTGTAAATTATTACCCGGGGTAACCCCATTTGAATCATTTTCCGTTAGTACTACCATTGTCTCCTTCGTAATGGGCTTTCCATCACTGGTGAGCGCTTTCCCATTAGACATTTCATTGTACCTGTATCTGACTACAATTTTCTTTTTATCACTATCGATAGCAAAATCTGCTCCAGCAAATCCAATATCACTATTATCAGTCAATTTGCTCATAAGGGAGGCATATTCCTGCATTTTATCCTGGGTCAATTTCCTCATGGCAGTCATAGCGACATTATCTTGGTTCAATTTTTCCGATACCAGTATACGGAGATCTTCTTTGTTCAAATTTGATTTAGAAAGAAGGCTACCCGATGCTCCATAATACATCGAGAGAGCTAGCTTCAGTCCGGGATTTTGATCTAGGTACAATTTATTGTTATCATCGACATCAATGACAGACAATTGTTTATTGGTGATTTTATCTTTAATAATAACCTTAAAATTGTTATTGGCATCTTTCTTGAATTCAAAGTTTCTTGTTTTGTATTCTTGGTAAGCATCATAGAAATTGCTACCCATTTGATCCTTTGCTAAGCGCAATGATAGCTGCTGCGCAGGAGAATGCTTGATTATTTCTTTGTCCAGTAGCTCTTTTTGTCTCTTGTCACTCGGGATTAACTGGGCAGCAACCTTGTCTATCTGTGCAAGGTCCTCAAGGGATATTTCTTTATCATTCCAGTTAAACAAAAAAAACTGACTCTCTTTGGTAATATTTTTAATAACGTCATAACCATTCGGATTATCAACTAAGGATTGTAGAAACACTTTTGCTTCTAAATCCAGCTTACTCTCCGGTTTAAGTGCCTTTTTGAGGTCTTCGTTAGAAATATGTTTAGAGTCCTTATCTGCATGGTTATTATTATCAGAAAAATAGTTAACGAGCTTGTCTTTGAGGTTACTAAAATCGCTACCACCGGATATTGAAGTCATTAGGTCTCACTCCTGATTTTTGGATTTATTCCTATCATTTATCATTCCCCCACCAGACCTGCATGAAACATTATTTTTTATCGAGATTATTCAAAATTATCTTAATTTGATCGCTTATCGTTGATATCATTGTTGCTTGATTATTAGAATAGAAAGCGCGAAACGAATCTTTTGCCTTAGTCCACGCCGGATCATTCTGGAATTTGCCGATTAAATACGATTTAATCTCATCCGGCAAACATTTGTCCGTATCCAAATATCGAGGGTCTAGTAAATATTTTTTGAAATCTTCTTCTGTAATTACAGGTTTACTGATCACAGCCGCCTCCAAGTTACCTTTGATTGAAGCTGTTTTGACACTTTTAACCAAGAGGTCCAATTCATTCTGGCTAATTACGCCTTTAAGCTTCTCCGCAAGCTTAGCCTGGTTATTGTTATAAAATTTTAAAAACTGTTCCCGTGAAGCGATCCAGGCAGAATTCCTGGAATAGAGAAGATTATTCCGAAGATAAGACATATCACCTTTAGTCGGCTTAAATTTATCAGACAGCAAGGTATCCTTAAATTCTCCTTCACCGATCTGGTTATTATAAGCATAGAGGCAATTTTCCCATTTTTTAGTCAAGTCGGATGGCTTTGTATCCACAATTGTAATACCTTTCAATTGCGCTATAACATCTTCATTACCAGATATCCCGGCAATAAACTCGGCAAATGGCGTTCGAGAGTTGATCCAGGAATCATTAGCAGAATTATTAAGCCGGTCGCTAAGCAGATCGATGACTCCTTGAGGCAGCAATCTCATTTTTTTTCCATCTTTCTCAACTTCAACTAAATTACAATTATCCACACCAAGAACATATCTAGACCAATCGCCTTTACTCAGTGTTGGCCAGCCCGAACCAGATACAAAATAGTTTTCGATATCACTTTCCACTTTCGTAATTATTGTCTTTTCTTTATCATCTTTCGCTGTGATTGGATTCCCTGTTAAAGTAAATGCAGGAGCCGAATTTAATATATAGTCATTATCAGCCTTCCATTTTTCTGCTATGGATCTCAATTCTGAACGCTTTTTCTCATCTTTTATAGAGTCTATCGTGAGCAGTGTACTTTTGTATGCTTGAGATGCTTCAGCTGCAGTTTTATATTGGCCTTTGACAAGTTCATTGACTTCGATTATTGCTTGCTTGGCAGGCATTGACTCTTTAATCTTAGTCACTTCATCTGTGTACTTAGCTTGATTATCTTGAGGAAGTAGTGACACAAGTGATTGGAACTGATTAACCATGTCCTGTACAGAACGGAGATTATCCTTCGTCAACTCACTATCAAGTTTGGAATAAGAATCTTTGACGGACATTAACTCCTTGCCAATTGACTTCTCGATATCCTCAACATTAAATTTTCCTTTGGCCTGGTTAATAAAATCTTCAACGGATTTTATTTGCGCATTAAGTTGAGCCTGGTTAGTAGCACCGGCAATTTTTTGGGAGAGTTGAAAGCACTCTTTCTGTTTTGCAATCAGGTCATCGACACTTTTAATTTCTTTTGCTGATTTAACTAAAGAGTCAATATCTTTCGTGACCTCTGCACTCGACTGAGCACTTCCTACAAGAGGGACGGCATCTTTTGGCCATTCAGCAACCAAAATTGCATATACTGGAGCTTTTTTATAGGTTTCGTTGTTCAGATGCTGTCCATGGATTCTCCCGAGTATATATCCTATATTGTTTGGATCTTTCAAATCATACGTTCCTTTGATTCCCATTGCTTCGGATATAGCATCTATTTCAGCATTAAGCTTATTGATGTCAATAATATTACCAGTATTCTCAAGTATCCATTTCTTTCTAGCGTCATCATCCGCTAATGATTTGTAACCATTATCATTAAGGATACTATTCCCAACATTTACAGAATTATACCGAGTAAAAGTTTCAGATTGGAAATATTTCGCTTCATCATAACCTAAAGCCTTACCTCGCTTCATCATATCTGCAGCTCGCTGTATTTCAAGATCGGTTACAAAACTATCATTATCACCAAATTCTCCACCATCTACAAAGCTATCCCAGAATGCCTTACTGACCTGTTTTCCATCAACCAATATCTCATCGATCGAGATTTTTTGATCCCCATTGTCTTTTATAGTAACATTAGTAATCTTTAGGCTCTCTTTGATAGATTTCTCTACACTCGCGGGATCAGTTTTACCTTTAACACCTTCTGCTCCTGATCCATTACTATAAACAGCTGTATTTTTATATAACTGATACTCAGTATTAGCTATCGTGATTGATGATTCCTGCTCATTTTTGTCATTCTTAAGTAGTGAACATAATGCATAGCTATCTCCATTTTTATAAACGAACAACCCTTTCTCACTGAGATAAGAGGTGTTTATAGAATTTGCTTTAATATAGTTTGCCCAATTAGCAGACCCGACACTTTTCTTAGCATCATCAGCAATAATATCCCATGCGCCTTGGCTAATGCCGCCAGTGAATGCGCCAATAAAAAGGGTAGATACTTCATTACCTATTTTATTATTATTATTATTATTATTACTAGAAATATACGCAGAATATTGTATAGGTGTTATTCTTATTCCCATGATTCACTCCTTTTTACCTAAGTTCCGTAAACATCTGCTTCGGCATTCTCAGAGGGCTGATTACTAATAGCCCCTGTTTGTGTTTGTGTTTGTGTTTGTGTTGGGGCTCCAGATGTTCCACCATTGTTCTCAGAGGATGGAGTAATAGACTCTTTGATCTTCTTCAATCGATCTTTGAGCCCGGAATTATTATTAAGCGCTTCAATCGTATCGAGCTTATCAACAAATTTTATAAAATCATCTTTTGATTTAGGGTTACTGTTCAGATGTTTCTGGATTACTTCCTCCATCCAGGTACTATTATTTGGATCAAGTATCTTGGTTAACGCGTTTTGCCTGATACCAAACTTGTTTTTATCTCCCGAATTATCCTGAAAAATATAGTTTTCCCATTCTTCTACGCTAATCCAAGAATCTCCTGATAGTCCGCTACGAGTCAACTCCGTATCAAACACTAATTTGCAATAATTAGATAAGGCTTCTTTATCATTATCAAAAGACCCAGACCCGATATCGTTCATTATCTGTTTTCCAAAATCAGAAAAAGCATATGACGGCACATTAGGATCCGACCAGTCATTCTTGGTATACATTTTGGCTAATAGTCCATTGTACAGGCCTTCGTTACCTTTAGCGTAGATTGTTTTGTCTGCAGCCTGTTTCTTTAATTCAGTTGCATCTTTTTCCTTAGAGATATTATTGTTCAACTCATTACCAGATTCACCGGTGGCTTTCTCTGCTTCTGTGATAACGTTATTTAAGGTTTTTCCATTAGGACCGCAAGCATCAATTATCCCATTAGCTTTCGCCATAGAATCAAATACCGAACTGGGATTTTTTCTTTTACCTTCGCCATAATCTCCTATATAATTCTGTAGTTTTTTTAGGGCATCCTCATATTTTTTGTTTACATTACCTTCATTGTCAAAAAGACCATCGGTTCCTTGTAATTCATCTTTTTTAGGGAGAATAAGTTCCTGTCCGATCTTTAATTTCGTAAAATCGTATATTCCGTTTTTGTCAGCGACCCACAACGAAAGGAACATAATGTTACTCCCCGTTGCCGTTATTCTGTTGTCTTCAAGAACTTTTTTAGATACGATCCAGCAACTACTGCCACTATTTAATACTACCTTATAATTTCCCTCGGCAGCACTACCAGTAATATCAAATCTACTATCTTTCTCCGGTTCTTCTTTTTTTGGCACATCAACTTTTTCGGTTCCACTTTTATCAGATGCTACTTGCGGTGTTTCTTTCTTTTCAACCACAGGAACCGTCATGTTTGTTTCTAATTTTTTGGATTCGAAATATTGATTTCTATTATAACCAAGTGACTCACCTTTATTTAACATCTCAGTCGCCTTAACAATTTCATCTGAATCAAGGCCCTTATTGTCTCCTTCTATGTTCGTATCAATACTATTAAAAAACTCCGCAGTCATCTTATCGCTTAATTTATTTTGCTTGCCATTATCTTCAAGAGTTACTTCGTCGTAATCAATCTTTTTATCATTATCCGCATCACTCCAGTTAACTTTTATGGTTTGTATGCCTAACATTACTTGAAAAGAGGCTATTAAATTTTTATCTGTGGCAAAAGATTGTGGTTCCTGTGTTGGGGATGCAATCCCGGTTGTGATTTTAAAAGTTGGCTCCGCTGTTACCAGTGTGCTTACTCCGCCATTATTAATTTCAATTGACTGCTTGGGTACATTTTGTCCATCTTTTATCTCTTTAACTTCGTTTAAAGACAGCAAAAAATATTTGTTATCCGATTTATAAACATAGAGATTCTTACTATTAAGAAAGGCCATATCTACTTTATTTTCGGATATATATTTGGACCAATCTATATTATTGACACCGCCATTACCGTCTTCTTCGATAATATCCCAGGCACCCTTAGAGATACCTCCATTGAACTTATTAAAAGCCTTAATAGAATTATCGTCGACAGCTGTATTTTTCCATTGGGTTCCCTCTTTCATATAAGAGGCAGAATAGCTATTATAATCTAAGGTATTGACCATGTACTTACTCCTTGATCATATTTCTGAAATTTTATTACTATAAAGCTTTTATTTTAATATACCCCGTTATTAGCTACTTAAAACCTAAAATTTTAACACACATTTCATGGCTTACTATATTAATATCTATTATTTATATCTTACTTTTTACTGAAAAACTTGTATTGTTTTTTTTAGAGATTTAGTTGGATGTTTTTTTAACCAGCGTATTCCAAAAAAAGTTAAAATGATTCTAGGAAGACTCTTTTTCCTTTAATCTCTTCTGGTATTCCCAGAAGGCTTTTATAATCAAGCCTGGAATTGCATTTACCTTAGTACCAGGCACAGTATCAGCCTTTTCTAACGAACCGTAGAGCAACTCACCAAATCCTTCATCGAGATTATACACAGCAGAATTATCGAGCAGTATATCTTCTGACCATTTGTCAGCACGAAAATATTTACCGTCTTGCAATTTTACTTTCGTTAGCGCAATTCTGACATCAATACAAGAGCCGCAGGTATCTCCCTTAATAAGCTGGAGCCGTATTCCTTTTGCGATCCTATCGGTTTGCGACTTATTTAGAGCAATGGCACCGACCTCAATGGAATCAAGATACTCCTTATAGGTTGTACGAATGATTTCATATTGGGCACATTTTGAAAGCTGCCGGATTGTATACTTGTTGAGTAATTCGTGGAGCCTCTTATGTGATACCAAGTTACCTTTTTTTATGAGTGTTATTTGATGATCAAAGATGAATTTTAACACCAAATAAATTGCAGGATTAATCCCGATGTCTTCTTTTGAGCTGCTATCATCTGCTCCCTTTGTTACGACACCAATCAAAAGCTCTCTTGAAACACCTTTGCTATCGACATATTTAACCTTCTTTTCCCCTTTTCTATTATTCTTTATAAGAATCGTATTTTTCATGTCGATATATAGGGCCCTGACCACGTTGCTTTCGTTAGTAAAGGTTATCAGATTCTTTCCGTCTTCTAACTTACTTAAAGAACATTTATAAAGAATTAACAAAACAGTGCAAAGAAGGTCCCCACCCTGATCATTATTTATTATGCAGGCATTTTCATGCTTATCAAAAATCATTCCATATATATAATCCAAGTCTTCGATGAGTTTGTGATCAGCTTTTATATTATCAAGATCGTTATTTCGATGGTTGGAATTTCTGTTTTTATTAATTCTCTTTGTCGTTGGCTCACGGGTTTCATGAAATAACCGGTCTCGAATCATAAAGTCAGAAAAAATATTCTGCTTTTGATCTCCTCTTTTATATTCATTTTCTAGCTGATCGCATTCTAATTGCAGGGATTTTACTTTTTTAATAAATTCATCAATTTTATTTTTATTATTGTATTTAGCGAATTTACTCTTTTTGCCTAATTGAACTATAGTGATTTTGAAATTCTCTAGTTCGATCGAGGCATTCTCGATATCTTTTTGTTTAAGAAATATTTCAACTTTATTGCCTGCCGCCAAGCAATACATCTCAATGAGAGTATTGTCAGCAATGCCTTTAACAGTATCAAGATAGTTCTGAAAAATCTTATATTCCACTAGGGCGATATCGTTTTGTTCTTGCTTAACAGCAATATCACCTTTCAAATAGTGGATCTCAGCTGCCAAACGTTTTTTAAAATTCTCGTCCCCTTTGGCAATAGCATCGAGCATTGGTTGTAGATCCGCATCACTCATAGTATCATTATACAATAACAACAGGCGTTTGTGGCTATAAAATTGCTTTCGTGCACTTTTTTTTCGTTTCTCATCATCGTGACCTTAATGGTTTAGTCCCCTCACCCGGTCGAAAAAGGTATCAGTTTTCATGTGGGTTTTGGAGCGACCGCCCTCTCCATTCTAACGAACGTAGAGGGCTCAGATTGAGATTTTTCGTGTTTTTTCGTTCCAGCACCTTGCCCTTATGGCTTATCGTATACTGCTCCGGCAACTGTTTGAGTGCTTGGAACAGAACTTATTATCGGTTCTACAATAGTTTGAGTATTTGTAACAGGACTTATGCTCGGTTCTACGACATTGAGAATTGAGTCCAAAATAACCGTAGCATCCTGAGTATTACCTTGATTTATGTTCACATTGGCTTGTTGCGTCAACTCTACTGCAGCAGCTAAGGCATCCTGTTTTACATTTATTTTTTCTAAAACCACAGCTAATTTCTCTGATAAAGGCTTTTTCTCAGGCACATCATTATTCAGATTATCGACTGAAGCTTTTGCGGTATTATATGCATTATTTGCCTGATCGATTTTCTCTTGCGTGCTGAGGTCCGCTGCCTTTTGTTCTGCATCCGTAACTTGCTGAGTCGCATCCTTAACCTGAAGAGCCACTTCGCCTTTAGTTATCAAAATCCAGGCTGCTTCTAGACGGTCGAGAAAGGAGGGTTTCTCTTTTGCATCATTACTTACTGCGTTTACTGACGGTTCTGCTGTATTGGTGTAATAAGATTTTGCATCTGATAACTTTGCGTGGGAACTCAGATCTGTTGTCTTCTGCTCGAGAGTCCCTAAATTCTTGGATGCAACAGTTATTGTGGCATCAACCGGAACTACTCCCTGTGCCACAACAGTCTTAGCAGCATTCACCGCTGCATTGAGAGTTGCCTGAATGGCTGCCTTATCTGCAAAGCCTGTTGCAGGCTTATCAGCAAACATCTTTGCCCAGACATCGGATTGCTTGATTGTATCAACTTCCTGATATCCAGTCATATCAAGGCCTAATACTTCTTTGTTTATATTTACAGCCGTCTTAAGCTCATCAGCAGTTGCGGCACTATTAACCACAGACACCGCATCATTAACCTTCAGAGTTTCTTCGCCTTGAGTAATCAAAGTCCAGGCTGATCTTAGACGATCGAGGAAAGATGGTTTCTCTTTTGCATCATTACTTACTGCGTTTACTGACGGTTCTGCTGTATTGGTGTAATAAGATTTTGCATCTGATAATTTTTCGGAGGAACTCAGATCTGTTGTTTTCTGCTCGAGAGTCCCTAAATTCTTGGATGCAACAGTTACTGCAGCGCCAACTGGAACTACTCCCACTATTTTCGCAGCATAAATATCAATATTTTGATTTGCCACTTCGGCAATTTGAGAAGCCGTAGTATAGTTCGATAAACCCTCATTATCGGTTGGCGCATTATCAAAGATAGCTTGGGCTACAAATATTTTGTCATCATTGCTTAAAGTTGAAAAAGCCTCCTTTATCCCTAACAAATCTCTCTTTGCTTTATTATCCAGGATTAATTTGATTGTATCAACATCTATCGCATTTATAGCGTCATTTATATATTTTATTACTGAACCTACCGGATCTGTTACGACCTTCGCTGCTACTACTGCTGCATCAAGTGCTGCCTGAATAGCAGCTTTGTCGGCAAAACCTGTTGCCGGCTTGTCAGCAAACATCTTCGTCCAGACTTCGCTTTGTCTTTCCAGTTCAACCGTTGCGTAACCTGTCATATCCAGAGTTAAGATAGTTTTATTTGTATCTACGGCTATCTTCAACGCATCAGCTGTTGCGGCATTATTAACTGCATTAACGGCTACCGCTACCGGATCCGCTACGACCTTCGCCGCCTCTACTGCTGCATCAAGTGCGACCTGAATAGCAGCTTTGTCGGCAAAACCTGTTGCCGGCTTGTCAGCAAACATCTTCGTCCAAACTTCGCTTTGTCTCGCCGGGTCAACCGTTGCGTAACCTGTCATATCCAGGGTTAATACGGCGGTATTTGTTTCCACGGCTATCTTTAAATCCCCGGCTGTTGCGGCATTATTAACCGCTCTCACTGCCACTTTGATCGGATCTACTACTAC
>QKMY01000017.1 GCA_003242895.1 Candidatus Margulisiibacteriota bacterium | reverse complement strand
TTATAATATAGGGACTTCTCTTGTTAAATGTTTAGTCTATAGATCAATGCAATATTTGCCGATCTGACTAACCATTCTGAAACGTATTATACGAGGAGAAATAATTATGGAAAAGTCACTGCCTTCTATTATAAATACCTCAATGGGGCCTATTGAGTATCTTGATACGGGGTCCGGTCCCGCAATACTCTGTATACACGGTGCCATGGGTGGTTATGATCAATCAATAACACTAGCAAAAACTATCGGGGCGCCTGGCTATCGCTATATTGCCGTTTCCCGCCCAGGATACTTGGGCACCCCCCTTAGCTCCGGTCTTACGCCGGAAGAACAAGCAGATCTATTGGCAAAACTCCTTGACGCACTTCAGGTTAAAGAAGTCATTGTTATGGCAATTTCAGGAGGAGGCCCAAGTGCAATGCAGTTTGCTCTACGCCATAATAAACGTTGTCAAAAATTAATACTCTGTTCCACAGTTGGCAGTCCTGCAGCAAATAAAATCCCAATGTCATTCCATGTGTTTACCAGGCTTGCCAGAATTAAACCTCTGGTCAGGTTACTGAAAAGAAAGACTGAGGCCAATCTGGAGCAGTCAATGAGCAAGTCGATCTCAGATCCTGAGATATTGAAAAAAACCCTACACAATACCGAGGTAATGGAATTATTCAAAGTCGTTCTTCTTGGTAGCTTTGATCGGATGGCTGACCGCGTTGCCGGAACAAAAAATGATATCAGGATTAGTGGACAATTTACTTGTCAGTATGAAAGTATTACGGTTCCGACATTAATCGTTCATGGGTCGAAAGACCCTTTAGTCCCATTTGAACATCATGGAAAAATCCTGGCTGAAAGTATTCCGGGTGCAAAGCTCTGTTTGCTCGAAGGAGGAGAACACGTAGCAATATTTACCCATCGCAATCAAGTGCAAAAAGCTGTGAAGGATTTTCTCAATCAAACCATTTTATAGTAAACTTCAAATTTTGGCGTCCCCGAATGGAATCGAACCATCGGCCTCGCCCTTAGGAGGGGCGCGCTCTATCCTACTGAGCTACGGGGACATAGGACGAATTGTATATAATTTTTCTTAGCATTTATTATACAATCAAATACAAAATGGAACAACGTCATAAAATAAATGAAATCGACATAAGATACGAGTTCCCTAAAGTGTGCGGCTTAAAACTTAGATCGACATTAAGACTAGCAGAAGTAAGTCCGACACCTCCACGCCATTGCTGCCCGGAAGTCCCGATCCGCAAACTAAGATATTGATTAAGCATGAAATCCAAACCAATATTCATTTTCTGAGCTAGATTGTCAATATAAGCATACTCTATACTGGCACTGCCTATCTCCGTAGTATACGATGTGCCAAGAGTGATCCTTGTAGCAATTGGATCTTTGCCGAGCTTGCTCCTGGTGATATTATCAATAACTCCGCCGATCATCCAGTTATCCAGAAAGTAATGGTAGAAGCCCCAATTTATGACAAAACCATTATAATGAACAGTATCATAATTCTCGTTAATATACCCGAGAGATAACCCTACTCCGTTGGTATCAGAGAAAGCCTTGGTAAAACTGAGGTTCAAATAACGCTGTGTAGCATCAAACGTTCCCAGATAGGTATCATTTTCCAGATATTTTTCGATACCGGGGCTATACACCTGCAACAATTGAATACCATAACTCACACCGGTAGAAGTGCTTCCGGAAAGCAAAAAAGACGTAACAAAATCATCCCAGAAAATATTACCGAAATAACAGGAAAAAAGTTTCTCGGTCTTAACTCCAAGTAACGCCGGATTATACAAATTGAGCTGATTCCCGTTTAGCAGAGCAACACCTGATAGCCCCATACTCTGGTTCCGTATGCTGCATTGGTAGTCCATGAACTCTGAAGAATAGGTACGAGTAATACTCCAGGCATCTGCAGAAAAAGCAAAACACCCAATGATACTAATGAGTAATAACAATCTTTGTCTTAGCCGCATCACTTTGCCCTTTACTATCTTTTACTTTTAGAAGAAGGTAGTATACCCCTATTGGAAGTCTTTCTCCTTGATTATCAGAACCGTCCCAACTAATTGCAGTAATATATGAATCAATAAGAGGATAATATTTATAGCCGGAAACAACTTTCTCACCTGAGACAGAGTAAATATCATACCAGATCTCGTTAATATCAGAATTAATAAGCACTTTTATTTTCACTTGATCAACAGCAGATTTATCAAAAGGATTAGGTGCTACATAGAGTTTTTTAATTAGCTTATTAGCTGTACCTGAAAGAGGATATGTTAACAAATAACTCATTACTTTTCGAGCATTAACTCGGCCTGCACCGACATCTGCAGAATTACAGGGGTCAGCGGTCTGCTTTAAGATATATTCAACCTCTTCCGGTGAAAGCTGTGGATTCTGGGACAAGAAAAGTGCCGCAACTCCAGCAACTACCGGAGATGCCATGGAAGTTCCGGACATTGGAGCATACAGGTTATTGGCACCGTCATTCACAATTCTATTATTTAGATTACTTTCATGAATACTGCTCACCGTACTAAAAATAGTCTGCCCGGGCGCGGCAATATCAACCCATGTTCCGTAATTAGAAAACCCTGCCCGCCTATTGTTGGAATCTAATGCTGCCACCGAAATAACAAAAGGGTACGCAGCCGGATATGAGCGCACATCTGTGGTCTCGTTGCCTGCAGCAGCAACCAGTACGATCCCGGCTTGATAAGCAAGCTGCAACTGCTCATAGATCAGCTTATCATCAACCGTATCACCAAAACTCATATTTATGACATTAGCGCCATTTCTTCTTGCATAAGCAAGGCTATTAATGATTGATTCACTTGTCAAAAACCCGCCATCCAGAGTATCGAAACCCGCCCTTAACGCCATTATCCTGACATCAGGAGCTATCCCTGCGACACCGACAGCATTATCCGTCTGCGCGGCAATAATACCGGCAATATGTGTGCCATGAGCAATCCTATCCATCGGATCTGCATCCTGTACGTCATAATCTTCCCCTTGTACCCGAACTATCCCAAGTCCTTCAGGATCATTTGACAGGTCAACGAAGTCCCAACCCATTACATCATCTTTATAGCCATTACCATCATTATCAACCCCATCGCCAGGGCTCTCTCCCGGATTAAGCCACATGCTCCCTTGAAGGTCCACATGATTATAATCAACTCCGGTATCGATAACCGCAACAACTACATTGGACGACCCGCGAGTAACATCCCATGCAGCCGGAAGATCAATCGCATTAACATACCATTGACGATTGAGATAAGTATCATTCGGAACACTAAGCGGTTGATTATAAGTACCGCAAACCCGTATCAAGCGCAAAGGCTCAACAATTGCAACATCAGGCTGATTAAGCAATAATCTCTTGCCCTCTTCTGATGACATCGCCTGATTGAGCCTTACTTTGTACACATCTCCAACCTGGGTATTTTTAACAGTGCTTAAAACAGAAAATCGCTTGAGTTCATCTCTCTGCCCTTTGTACTTAACGAGAAAAACTCCGGGAACAATATTGGGAGGAATCGAGTCATCCGCAAAAAGCAGCGTAAAATCAAAAAGAATGAACAGAAGCAGCAAGAACACCGCCGATATTTTTATAGATTTCAATACGGCACAAAATATACTTTCAATTAATCGCAAGGTTTGAGTTGCTCCAAGACGCTCGAAATTGTAAGGGTTCAATAAACGAGCAGTACTGAATACTCTAATTTCTGCCATATTCATCTTTCTCAGCCGATTTTCTTTACTTTAGCAAGCTTAACGCAAAAGCGCATAGGGAGTTAACAAATATCCCCCTCATTCTTCGCTAAAAGAAAAGTGAGGGGGATCCCATGATGAAAAAAAACAATACTATGAACTAAAGCTACTAAAAATAAAAACCTGTTTCAACCACTTGGTAAGTAACAGGATTAATACCAACTTTCCTGCCTAGCTCATCAGTAAAATTAGCATATGAAATATGAAAAAAAGCCAGATCAATTGATGCTCCGAAGGTAGTATTACCCTGATTATTTCCTAGTCTAATTTTCAGAATATCAGAAAACAGACCTTTCTCTATCCCCATATGTATCTTCTTAAAAAAGCTTTTATCGGGACTGATAATATCGTAATCGAAGGCAACGACAAAATCCTTTGTCAGTTCACGTACTATTGGGATCGGAAGATCAATCGTAGCGATACCAGAATACCCGATTTTCGCAGTCATAGGAATAGTATCAGAAAAACTTTCTTTAACATTTGTACTTACATCGATAATTCTCGAACCTTTAATTGTTGTCGATAGATCCTTAAAGACCATACCCATTTTACCATTTTTCAGCCAAGGCATATCAATAAGCAAACCAACATCATAACCTGTTCCGGAGGCATCGGTATACCCTATAGGTAATCGGCCAGAATCAAACTCGTCATCGCCCATCGCAGAAACCAGATTGCCTAAACCTATCTCTATAGTATCAGACCCATCGAGCTTGTTATATGTTCTTTGCTGAGTTAGCATTTTTATTCCAACTCCAAGGTCCATATCAAAGGGAATGAGCCCTTTATTGATTTTTTTACTGAACCCGATAATTCCTGCACTATCGACTATTCCCTGAAGACGTATCCTTGGATCTGAACTATTAACAAATGCCGCATATATCTGTGCATTGCCAAATCCGCCAAACCCCATTTTATCCGAAAACAAATTTATCCCAGGGATAAAAGAAGAAGCAATAAAACTTGGAAAGGTATTTACAGAAATATTAGCGCGCAGGCTCAGAGGTGTAACTTTTTGAAGTTCTGTTAAAACGTCAACGCTTTTCTGATTATCACTCTTATTTGCATCTGAACCAATTTTATCTAAATTTTCAGAAAAATCGCTCAGTCTTTGCGTATCTTTTGAATTTAAAAAGCTTCCCGTTCCTTCAGCTTTCACTGAAAGAATATGGAGGTGTCCACCAATCTGGTTCATCAATGCCGGATTTACATTCAAAACATCAATCCCATTTTCACAGGCAACTCCAACGCCACCCATCCCCGAACTTCTAATGCTAATATACCGCTGAGGGAGGGCCTCAGCATAGGCAATCGAAGAAATACACGTCAAAAAGATAGTTAGTAAGATATATTTTTTCATTATTTTTCTCCCTTTTCTAAAATCCGAATATTGCGTTTAAGCTAGCGACAAATTCATCACCTGTTTTCAGTCCCCGGCTAGCATTTAACTCTTGCAATTGATTGAGTTGGTTAGAGGCATCTTTGATCCCTTGATTATTGCCACCCTCATTCGTATAACCAAACATATCAATGGCACCTTGGGAATGTTCTAGTAAATTAGTGGATACTGAATCCCATCTTGCCAGCATATCGGAGGTAGCGATATTTTCATCATCGGTCAGTCTCCCGTCTCCATTAGCGTCAAAAGCAGAGGTTACAATCATAGTCACCGCTGTCGTTTCAGCGGCGGCGGCATTAAGTGCCTCATTAGGATTAGAAATATCTGCATTTTTTCTAAGATTACCAGCCGCGATCAAAACTATACCCAAATCTCTTGTTGGCGGCAAAGTATCAGATATCCTTGTATAAAAATCATCCGATAAGTTATTAGAACTTCCGCTCATTTGAATAACATTTTTCAGAACATCAACCGGGGATGAACCTATTTTTGAAAGTTCTACCATGGCCAAATCAGTTCTTGCTTGCTTTTCCTCTAAGGTAGCACCTTTCGTCGGTACTGAGTAATCCGCACCTTTTTGCTGTAGGACATCTCTGGCAAAACTCTCAACAGCTGCGCTATCACCGTTTTGTTTGGCAAGTTCAGCTTTCTCAAGTTTATCCGCACTATCGAGCTGTTCCATAGACTTGAATATATTAGCGCAGCCGGCAACGCTAATACTGAGCAGCATAATTCCGATAACTTTTATTATGTTATTCACTGACAACCCCTCCTCATTTACTATTATTATTTAATGGATGGCATCCTTATTTTAGCGCACAAAATAAGGATAACATTTTCAGTAAAACATATTTTCAATTACCTAGTCAAGTTTTTTACTTTTTTTTAATATAATGATTTAAATATAATATTGATAGTGTCGAGGATTTCTAAGAAAACAAGGCACAACTTCCAGTTGTAATTAACTGAAAGGAGGCTACACACTAGCTTTCGGTTATAACTTCAAGGATTCGATTTTATCGCGAATTTTCGCGGCCAGTTCAAAATTAAGATCATCGGCCGCATTGTACATTTCTTTCTTGAGACGCCCGATGACCTTCGGCAGCATATCAGGCGGAATAAAAGCAGGAATATCCAGCACTTCTGGGGTTTTCTCCTGTTTGATTTTATGATAAACATCTTTAATTTGTTTTTTTACCGTAACAGGTGTAATTTTATGGATTAGATTATGTTCGATCTGTATATTTCTTCTTCTCGTTGTTTCTTCCACCGCCCGAAGAATTGAATCAGTCATCTTATCTGCATACAAGAACACTTTGCCGTTACTGTTTCTTGCAGCTCGTCCGATAATCTGAATAAGGCTTCTCTCGTTACGCAAGAACCCCTCTTTATCCGCATCAAGGATCGCGATCATAGATACCTCAGGGATATCCAACCCCTCTCTGAGCAGATTGATCCCAACCAGAACATCGAACACCCCGAGGCGCAGGTCCCTGATAATCTCTATCCTCTCCAAAGTATCGATATCAGAATGCATATATCGGACCTTGAACCCTTGCTCGACAAGATATTCACTAAGGTCCTCAGACATCCGTTTCGTTAGGGTAACAAGCAGCACCCTCTCATCAAGATTAACCCTTAACTTGATCTCATCAATTATATGATCGATCTGATGCTTGGTAGGCCTAATTACGATCGAGGGGTCAACAAGCCCCGTCGGACGAATTATCTGCTCAACTACAAAAGGTTTATTCCCATTAGCAACGCGCTCCAGCTCATATGGACCGGGAGTAGCGCTGACATAGATCACTTTATTTATCCTCGCCATGAACTCTTTGAAATTGAGTGGCCGGTTATCAATCGCAGACGGCAAACGAAACCCGAAATCAACCAAGGTCCTCTTTCGGCTATAATCTCCACCGAACATACCCCTTATCTGCGGCAGTGTCACATGAGACTCATCAACAATCATGAGGAAATCAGCAGGAAAATAGTCGAGCAAAGTTTTTGGCGGGTCACCCCCCTTTCGTCCATCAAGATGACGGGAATAATTCTCGATACCCTTGCAGAAACCTGTCTCTTCAATAATTTCCAGATCGTAATGAGTTCTTGATTCTAACCGTTGCGCTTCCAACAGTTTATTCTCGTTCTTCAGTTCGTCGAGCCTTTCAGAGAGCTCTTGCCGGATATTGCTGACAATTTCAGGCAAGCGGCCTTCCAGTGTAACGTAATGAGTTGCAGGAAATATGGTTACTTCAGGCATAACCATTCGCAGATTAAAGGTCACAGGGTCCAATTCACTTATTTTTTCGATCTCATCACCAAAAAACTCGATACGGATGATACTCTCTTCATATGTAGGGGCAATCTCAATCACATCTCCGCGAATACGGAATTTTCCTCGGCTAAGTTCAAGGTCATTTCTTTCATATTGTATCGATACAAGATCTTTTAAGAGCTTCGTACGTGATTGCATCTGCCCGACAGCATATACTTTTATTGCACCAAGATAATCTTCAGGAGTGCCCAAGCCATAGATGCAGGAAACGGACGCAACAACGATAACATCTTTTCTTGAGAAAAGTGATCGAGTGGCAGAGTGCCTCAACCGGTCAATTTCGTCATTAATTTTGGAATCTTTTTCAATAAAGAGATCTTGTTGCGGCACGTAGGCTTCAGGCTGATAATAATCGAAATACGACACAAAGTACTCTACTGCGTTATCAGGGAAAAATTCCCGGAACTCGGCACACAACTGAGCAGCCAATGTCTTATTGTGCGCAATGACCAGCGTAGGTTTATTAACAGACGCAATTACGTTTGCCATAGTAAATGTTTTCCCGGATCCTGTAACGCCAAGCAATACTTGCTCCGGGATATTATTTTGCAAATTCCCGAGAAGTTCCTTAATCGCATTCGGCTGATCACCTGCCGGGCTATATGGAGACGTTAATCGAAAGTTCTTTGAAATCATACAATAATTCTCTTCTCTATTTTTTGATTCTATTTCAAATATGCTTTAAATATCTGTAATCTCAGGCAAGCAATAACTCATCCAGCCTGTGAGATACAATGCACACGTCTAAACGTATTTATTTTACCACTTACTTTACGCTTGTCAAAAATTAGTAGAAAAACATAAATTTTGCTATTAATCAAAGCAATTTGTTATAATGAAATATATTTACTCATATATATATAGTATTTTCCTAAAGGCTTAAAAATGAAAAAAAAAGCTATAATAATTGAAAATACATTTAACGAAGGCAAAAACTACGGGTATATCCTTAATCGCTACTACGGCGTCGAGGTCAATATTTGTATAGATCCTAAGAATGCGCTCTGCGCAATTCTGGATTTTCTGCCCGACATAATCTTCATGGAAATTGATTTTTACAACCAGATCTCTGGGTTTGAGATCTTAGAAGCTATAAGGGAAATACAACAACTCAGCAAAACCCCAATTGTTATAATATCCCGAATTCGAGATAAAGAAATCATAAAAAAAGTTTATGCTTATGGCATAACATATTATTTCGTAAAACCGCTGGATAAAATTTTCTTTGATAAAAAGATCAACTTAATCCTACAAGGGATAGACTAAAATTTGACAAAAACCACTAATTTAGGTAATATAATTTTTAAAATTTATAATTCTACTCACAAAGGAGCGAATAATAATGCCGGCAAACCAATTTGAAGATAAAGATAACCAACAAAACGATGAAGACCTCTCTCATGAGAACATCAACGTATACCAGAAATCAAAAGGCGTTATTATTAATGAAGAAACCGTTGGAGATGTTAATGCTGAGATCGTAAAAATGGCGAATTCTTCTGCCAAGAACATTTCAGCCAAAAACTCCGCAAAAGTAGAGAAATCACTTATAAAAAACGTTATCACTCAAAACTTTGATGCAACCCAAATGGCTGCATATAAAGTATCATCTGAAAAAGCCAAATATTCCGATACCGTAGTATGTATCAACGACTCGAATGAAACTATTCTCGATAATACTTTAAATGTGGTTTCAGTAAGCAACGCAACTCATGCTACCAAAATGAACTCTTTCGTTAATTATTCCAGAGATACAACCGCAGAAGAGATAAAGAGCGTAATATTTATCGGCAAAAAGATCAACGGAAATATAAAAACTATCTTAACAACAAAAACTGCTGCCATCTTTGGAGGTCTTGCCGGATTGGTATTTTTCTTTTTAAAGATTTTGTTTAAAAATAAATAATATATTGATAATCGAAACTCTCTTCAAAAGATAGCACTTGATTTTGTCTTCCTAAATATGTTAGATTAATTAGGCCTTTTAAAAAAAGACATTTTTTTATTAACAGGAGTGTGTTAATGACAACGAACTTTGGAAATATTAATTTCAACAAAGCCAAAAATCCGGAAGACAAGGATATTGACTCTCCAGAAAACTTCTCACCGATACTCGATGAAGACAAGCGAGTGATTACTTATTCAAACAGCATTACAATAGCGCTCACAAAACACTGTCATAACCAATGCGAATATTGCGATTTTCCAGATATCGGCGGACCGTTAATGGTGCCCTATCATACAATCAAATGCTTCAAAAAAGCTCGATTGCGTAAAGCCAGGGAAGTTAATATTGTTGCAGGAGAAAGACCCGACACTATTAATCTCATACGAACAAAGCTTGATACCTGGGGATTCGAATCATATTCGGAATATGTTTACACTATCTGCGAGCTTGCCTTTCTTGAAGGTCTGCTGCCGCACCTTAACATCGGATATTTAACTCCAAAAGAATTACGCTATCTCAGAGAAATAAGCGTTTCAATGGAAATGAACCTGGAAACAACCAATCGCAACCTGCTTGAAAGTATTCACCAGAATTCTCCGGGAAAAGATCCGGACATACGTGTCAAGTTCATTGAAAGCTGCGGAAAGCTGGAAATACCGGTAACCACAGGACTAAGAGTCGGCATGGGCGAAACCGAAGATAACAGAATAGAAACCCTTACCATTATCAAAAAAATCAACGAACAATATGGACATATACAAGATGTCGTTCTTCATAACTACATTCCAAGACGACGGTTTGTAAATCAGCTACAGCCAACAACAGAAGAATTAATGTTATCTACAGTAAAACTAGCGAGAGAGATCCTCCCAAAAGAGATCAAAATAAGGGTTCCAATTATACTTAACCAGAATATCATTAAATTTATTGATGCCGGAGTAGACGACCTGGGAGAAATACAACCAGGAGAAAGCAGCTTGCTTTTCCCTGGAAACAAGTATCCCAAAATAGAAGAACTCGCAGTTCTCCTCGAGACTAACGGATACAAACTCGATCGACGTCTTCCAATTTATTACGATTTTATTATTAACCAGAAGTATTCAAAGAAGCTGGCTCAATTACTCGACAAATATCGATATAAGCTTAACTTGTCACTCCAGGAAAAAGAAAACAACAAAGGTATTGCTGACATGGATGCTATTGATAGTTCAATTGAAGAAGAAGAAAACGAAGAAGCATTAACCGTTGAAAAAACAGCTGCTATCAAATTAGTAGAAAATATCCTTGAAAACGACCATTTAGATGATGACGACGAAAATCCTTTTGACGAGAAGATAGAAGAGGAATAAAAAACTTATTCCTCTATATCAACAATTATTTCTCGTGCATTCGGATCTATAATGATTCTGCTATTCTCAAAAGCAGCGTCTATTCTATCTACCTGGACATTTTTAATTTTGAACGGCAAATTAATCTCAATATCCTCAGGAACAACTGTATACTGGTTTTCGATCACTATTTTCAGCTTATTTTTGTCCACAAAAGCAGTATAATTAATTCTCCCGAAATAACTTGGAGCATTTGAAACAGAAATCGGATTGTTCGGCTTAAACCAACGTCTCGGAACTACTGGCATAAGAACTAAGCGGTTATCCTCTTCAAAGAAAAAGATATTTCTAATGGTAACAAGATAATCAGCAGCAGCCCATCCATGATGACCGTCACCGATACACCCTCCCATGGTAGTTGGATTAATTGATTCAGGCCACGTATAGGTATCAGTCGCAACATCAACGAGCCAATCAAGAATTTCGATTGCCCGCTGTGAACGCAAGTAAATGTGTGCTTCAATAAAATGCGTCGTGAGATAGGTTCCATACCCGGAATGGTTTACGTCATGGAAAAAACCGTTCCCCTGAAAGGTAGTTGCTTCCATGTACTTCAGCGTATTTGTGACTCGCTCATCATACTGGCTCATCACCCTTAAGGGATATACAGCAGAAAGACAACCAACAGCTGCAGAATCCATTCTACGATTCGGAGATATCGGCATTAACGGCTGACCTAACCTCGCCGCAACTTCTTTAAGAGAGACATTAACAATATTCATTAATCTATCGAAGGCCTGAGAAAATTTACTATGGCTATCGTGATCACCTAACTCTTTTGCCGCAAACGCAGCATCCCGAAGTCCCGCTAAGGCCCAGAAATCATCCCAATAATAATAGTCATGGGCACCAAAGTGTTCAGCAGAAAGACCAGGAGGAAGAAGCCCCCGTAAACTCTCTGGAATCGAAGGTCGCTCAGTTTCCTTGACTTTATTTATAATCCAGTCAGCACCTTTTTTTATTGACGGATATAAGTATTTCAAAAATTCTACATCCTTTGTCATACGATAGTGTTCAATAAGTACCCAAATAGCTTCACCGTTCGAATCCCACTCGCCTTCCTGAGAAAAAAAGAAACCATCCTTCCTCAGTCGGTCAGGATAGGTGGCAAGGACATTCTTCGCTTCCTGGGTAAACCCGATTTTATCTAAACCGTTTACCAGATAAGCCGCATCCCTTAACCAAAAAGAGTGATAGCTTGACGGTCCAGGATTAATAGATTTTCCATCATAAAAAAGTAGCATGTATGCTTTATTCGCATCAAAGGCATCCTTAACCCTTTTATCAGGAATAGAAATCTGCATCGTTTCAGCCAGTTTTTCATTCCATCGCTCAATCAATTTTTCCAGAGTACCGATATAAGCCACATCACTATCAAATATACTCGAATATTTCGATGTCTTCACTATCGGCAAACGGGCCTCATATTCTTTTTGTTCCCCAGGCTCAAGCTCAATAATATACTCGACCGCCGCAGTACACAACCCGACCTCACATTTACTCTCGTTAGCAATGGCATAATCAGTGTCTAAGAAAAGAGAGACATCTCCTTTTTCAAAATTTGAACAATAAACCAAGTCCGGTTTCGATATGAATTTTACGGCAAGATCTTCATCAACAGAAATAGTATTCTCATTACTATTATATTCAATAGCATTTATAAGCTTCATTCCTTCAACATTATAAGGACGAACGGAATAATATAAAGAAAATTTCTTTTTGATTGATCCAAGATTCTTAACGATTACTTTTTCAAAAACTACATCTTTGCCGTCGATCTTATCGCCAAAAGCATGAGCTTCTACCCGAATGTCTTCAGCAGTGAACTCAGTAACAACAATCGGCAGGTTATCCGCCAGGCGTTGAACAACCGAGTCTATTTTAGACGGAGCATAGAGTTTCTTACTCATGCCCAACCAGAAATCGAGAGTCCAACTATTATAGTAAGGTCCAATAAGGCCTTTCTCATCAACGGTAGCCTCATATTCGCTCTCAAGACTGCCGATCGCCGTCCAATTACGATGAGCAACATTAATTGACGATGCCTGGAATCCTCGTGCGACAAAGCTTATCGAACTGGCATCATACTGTTTATACATCCAGTAAGGAAGTACCCAGTCGAGATTCGAAGAAATAATAACTCGGGTAAATACCCCTCGAATGAAATTCATAACATTTAAATCAACAAGTTCTTTCGGGATTCCATGGGCCATATCATGACTGGCTTTATACAAAGCCTCAACATATTTTATTCCCTCGTCAGGAATACCTAAAGTTTTCATTACTCTAAAAATAAAATAGTTTTTAAACAAGACATTCTCCTCTCGCCTTTATTTTTTGATTATTGTTAACTGGATTCTGCCTGCCGGTATAATTTGCCGCCGCCTAAACAAGCAATCTGTATATATATTCGCCACACAATTAACGCTATAGTAATCATTATCAACTTGCACAAAACGAATATTATTGAATAAATCTCTCGTATATTCATTATATCACCATTTCACTATTATTCTATTAATTAATGATCAGAGATAAGGCTATAGCTATCTATTTTTTTTTAGAACTCTTGCACATATTTTATGCTCATTATATAATGAATCGTCAGCCAGTTGATAAGATCTATTACCTAACTATCATTGACCACCCGCCAACAGAATATCTATAGTTTATTGTCAACTGAAAGAAAACCGGATTGCAGCTGAATTGAACATAACACCACTAAGGAGTGTACATTGAAAACAAAGAACAAAGCAGGCTATTATGGCAAATATGGCGGACAATTTCTGCCTGAAACGCTCATGGAAGCAGTCATAGAGCTAGAACACAATTATAAAAAAATCATTAGAACAAAAGAATTCAAAGAGCAATTTACATATTATCTCAAAAACTATATCGGCAGACCAAATCCCTTATACTTCGCAAAAAACCTTACCGAAAAACTAGGTGGCGCAAAAATCTATCTTAAAAGAGAAGATCTTAATCATACCGGCGCACATAAAATAAACAACACTATAGGACAAATACTTATTGCCAAGGCACTCGGGAAAAAAAGGGTTATAGCCGAAACCGGTGCAGGACAACACGGGGTAGCGACTGCAACCGTTGCTGCACTTATTGGGATCCCGTGTGTTATTTATATGGGTGAAGAAGACATAGCCCGGCAAGAACTAAATGTTTTCAGGATGAAACTTCTTGGAGCACAAGTCGTCTCGGTTACTTCAGGCAGCAAGACCTTAAAAGACGCGATGAACGAGGCTATGCGAGATTGGATGGCGACAGTCGATACTACCTTTTATCTAATAGGCACAGTTGCCGGCCCGCATCCCTACCCTCAAATGGTAAAAGAGTTCCAGTCAATCATTGGAAAAGAAACAAAAAAACAGATCAAAAAGATAGAAAAACAACTCCCGGATTGCCTCATCGCCTGCGTTGGAGGAGGAAGCAATTCCATCGGTTTTTTTGCACCGTTCCTGAAAGAAAAAAGCGTTGAATTAATTGCAGTCGAAGCTGCTGGAGAAGGGTTGGCTACAGAAAAACACGCAGCCACAATTAACAAAGGACGTCCCGGAGTGCTTCACGGATCCTACAGCTATATACTTACAGATGATGATGGGCAAATAGTAGAGACCCACTCAATATCTGCCGGGCTTGATTATCCGGGAATAGGCCCTGAACACAGTTTTTTACATGACACTTCTCGCGTGATATATAGCAGTGCAACCGATACAGAAGCACTTGAGGCATTCAAAATAGTGTCAGAGACCGAAGGAATAATCCCGGCATTCGAAAGTTCCCACGCTCTCGCAGAGATGCTCAAAAAAGCACCTCAAATGTCTAAAGACAAAATAATAATTGTCTGCCTCTCGGGAAGAGGAGACAAAGACGTAGCTACTGCTCAGAAATTTATAACATTTAATAAATGATACTGACAAAATAATCTCCTTATCAAAGGAGTATGTTAAAAGGATCGGGGGGATTTGAAGTGAAATTATCGGAGCTATTCAAAAACAACAAAGTCTTTATTCCATATATAACTGCCGGAGACCCAGACCTTGAAACCACAGAAAAACTTATCTATACACTGGAAAAAGCCGGAGCAGATGCTATAGAATTAGGGATTCCTTTTTCTGACCCGATTGCTGATGGGCCTGTTATACAAAAAGCGCAGCACAGGGCATTGGTTGCCGGAACTACCCTCAAAAAGATTTTCACGATGGTAGGCCGTGTTCGCCAACAATCTTCAGTTCCCTTATTATTTATGATGAGTTACAACTCCGTCATTCAATTCGGACAAACAGCTTTTATCCAGGCACTTAAGGATCATGACATCGGTGGACTGGTTGTACCTGACCTTCCATTTGAAGAATCTGCTCCGCTATGTTCAGAACTCAAAGCGTTTTCAATTCCAGTTATCAGCTTTGTTGCACCGACAACCTCTCCCCAAAGAATCAAAAAAATCACTCAAAAGGCGAACGGGTTTATATACCTTATCTCTTCAACAGGAGTAACCGGAGAACGGCAAACGATCGAAACTTCAGTAAATGATATAATAAAAAATATAAAAAGGACAAAAGAAATTCCAATCGCTGTCGGATTCGGGATTTCTACTCCAGAAATGGCCAAAAGAGTAGCGCAATTCGCTGACGGGATCATAATTGGCAGTGCTATAGTTAAAATAATTGAGGCTCAAAAGCAGGACTGCATCGATAGCGTGTATGAATTTGCAAAAAGCGTTAAAGTAGCACTTTTAAAATAGGAGATTAGTCCCTGCACAAAAATCTATGCTGACAAGGAGTCACATATTTGAAGCATGAAATCGTACAATTTTATAGTGCAGCAAAAGCCAAGATAACCGCAGATGATGAAATGTTTATAAGAAAACATCTCAGCCATCAAGAACAGATTATTTTCTATAGGCAGCGGATAGCCGATCAACGACACGCTCTCGATACCGCATACAAAACAGAGAAAGAAATCGAACATAGCGATTGGGTTAACGAAAAACGCATTCTAAAAACAGCCCTGCTTCACGATATCGGTAAAGCTGCTGTTTTTATGCCATTATGGGTGCGTCCGCTTGTGGTTATTTCTAAAAAATTCATGCCAAGTTTCCTTGGATACTTAGCCGAAAAAGGTTCCAAACCAGAAGCTCGTCTCGCCTATCGTTATTTTTACACCTACGTGTTCCACCCGGAAATCGGCGCAAAAATGCTCAAAGAAATCGGCGTTGAAAGAGAAGTCCTCACATTAATAAGTCTTCACCATGAACCGCCATCACCCAGCGAGCCGAAGGAACTGCCGATACTGCGAAGGGCAGATAACGCTAGTTAAATAAGGCTATTGATTCTGTCACGGACGTCTTGCGCTTTATTTCGGGCTTTCTGCGCGAAATCACTCTCCGAGGAAGCATAAAGAATTTCACGGGACGAGTTAATTACAATATTACTGTTATACATAAGACCATATCTGACGGCGTCTTCCAGGCTACCGCCCTGCGCGCCGATACCTGGCACAAGAAATATCATTCCCGGACATAATTCCCGGACTTTTTTAAGTTCCTCTGGGTTGGTAGCACCAATGACAAGACCAACATTTCCAGATTTATTCCATTCCTTACACTTCGTGGCCACAAGTTCATATAGGTACTGATCACCGACTTTTTGCTTCTGGAAGTCGATAGATCCTTTATTCGAAGTAACACACAGAACAAACGACATCTTGTCGCTATAGTCAAGAAATGGCTGCACAGAGTCATATCCCATATAAGGATGGAGAGTCGTCGCATCCGCCTTGAGATCTTCAAATATCGCCTTTGCGTACATAGCTGCAGTATTCCCGATATCACCTCGTTTTGCATCGAGGATTACCGGGATATTCTGAGGGATATAGGACAATGTCTCTTTCAGGAGAGCAAGCCCTTCAACCCCGAGTGATTCATAGAAAGCCATATTCGGCTTATAGGCGCAAACAAGATCTTTCGTTGCGTCTATAATTGCTTTATTAAAAAAAAGTATTGGAGATTTTTCTTTACGAAGAATTAAAGGTATTTTCTGAGGATCAATATCAAGGCCGACACAGAGCTTGCTATTATTCTTGGTCTCGGAGCCGCGTAATTTTTCTTGAAAATTCATTTATCCGATGCCCAGTTCTGTTTTCGTGAAAACACTGTCCATTACAAAACCGGCTTTTTCTATATTCTCTCGAGCGCCTTGCTCTCTATCAATAACTCCAAGAATAAGCTTAACATCAATATCGATTGATCTCAGATTTTCAGCCGCTGTAATGGCTGCTCCTGCTGTCGTTAAGATGTCTTCAACCAGGACTACCTTTTCCCCGGCATGTATCTCACCTTCAACGACCTTGTCCGTACCATACCCTTTTTGGCCCTTACGTACAATAATGAACGGCTTCCCAATCTCGATACTTAAGGCTGCAACAAGTGCAACCGCACCCAATTCGGGACCAGCCAAGCGATCAAAAGAATCAAGTGAAGGCAATTTCTTTGCGAGTTCCTTGGCTAAAGGCGCTAAAATATCAGGTTTCGTAGCAAATAAATACTTATCCAGATAATATTTACTTTTCTTTCCGGAACGAAGAGTAAAATCACCTTCCAGATAAGCCGAGTCTAATATTTTTTTACCTAAAGTTCTTTTATCCATAATGGTCTGCTTATTATTTCTTTTCAGAAGCTGCAGAAGATGCTGCTGCTGCCGCCCCGGCTGCTGCCGCTGCTGCTGCTACTTCAGCATCGGTTTCCATACCCTTTGGCTTGTCAACTGTTGCAACAACAGTTTCAGCTGGTGGACGAACAATCTTAATATTTGGCATAACAATATCGCTGATACGCATACTTCCACCAAGATTAAGATCGGAGATATCTACTTCAAAATGCTTCGGCAAATAATCAGGAAGACATTTAATGGTTACTTTCTTAACTCTCTGGAGAAGCTCTCCACCTTGTTTAACACCTGGCGCTACACCAACCAGACGAACATCGATATCAGTTTCGAGTTCTTTTGACATATCAATATGCAAGAAATCTACATGTCGAAGTTTTCTTGATAACGGATGCCTGTCAATTTCGTGGATGATAGCGGTATTCTTTTTCTCATCGATAAGAAGATTAAAAATAACGTGTGTACCTGATTCAGTATTTAAGCACTTTATCAGTTCATTCTCTTTAACCATATAGCTTTTGGTCTCTATTCCTTTACCATACAAAACAACAGGCACCATGCCATTGTTGCGAATTTTCCTTGTTAACTCTTTTCCGAATTGCTCACGTGGCAATGTTTTTAATTCTACCTGCTCCATTATTATTCACCTTTCTTTAATAAAAAAATCATTTTATCCACAGGAACTGGATTATAACATAGAGAATTCTCGTTTACAATATTATTTATTAATCCCTATGGTGTCTTTTTCCCATGATTCAATACGAATGAGCGAATATCCTCATCAAAACCTGATACTAAGGTTCGCGCAAAGCTACTCGCAAATCCTTAATTGAAGAAAAGCCATGTTCTTTCATATAAGATCCAAGTTCCTGGATAACCTTAACAGGAGCATAAGGATCAACGAAGCTCGCAGTGCCGATTGACACAGCACTCGCTCCGGCCAAAAAAAACTCTACAGCATCGTGTCCGGTCATGATCCCGCCCATGCCAATGATCGGGATACTTACAGCTTTTGCGGTCTGCCAGATCATACGAATAGCGACAGGCTTAATCGCCGGTCCGGATAAGCCGCCGGTATAGGTGGACAAATATGGTTTGCGGGCCCTGACATCAATGGACATACCGATAAGCGTATTTATTAATGAGAGGGCATCTGCACCGGCATCTTCCACAGCCCTGGCAATCGACACAATGTCGGTAACATTAGGAGACAACTTAACAATGAGTGGTAAGGACGTAACTTTTTTTATTTCTTTTATTAGGTTAGCGGCGACATCGCAATCGGATCCGAACACAAGCCCACCCCTTTTAACGTTCGGGCAAGAGATATTAGCTTCCAGGGCAACTATTCCCTTTTCATTTTCCAGGCGCTGAGCCACAGCACAATATTCCTCAACAGTATTACCTGAAAAATTAACGATAACCGGAATCTTCTTTTCCCTTAAAAAAGGCATATGCCTCTCACACAAGTCTTCAACCCCGTCATTTTGCAAACCTATAGCATTCAACATTCCTGCCGGTGTCTCAATAATACGGGGAGGTTTGTTTCCCGGTTTCGGATGAAGAGTAGTCCCTTTAACGACAATAGCTCCAAGCAAAGCCGGATCATAAAAAGACTCGTACTCTCTTCCGTATCCATAGGTCCCGGAAGCAACCATAACCGGATTTTTAAGCTTCACACCGGCAATTTCTACAGTTAGATCGATCATTTCAAACTCCTTACTTAGTCTGTTAATTCTTTGTAAAGCGCATCAATTCTATCACAAAACTTCAGAATTATGGATGCCAATTTTACGACCCTGTCCTATTCTTTTGCAATTTTCCTTCCGAGGAGTATATTTTATTATAACTGAAAAGAAATCACCTACTCTGAGAGGCAAAACAGCATGCTAATACATAAGTATTCGTTGGGTGGGAAAAGTAAGCGAAACAACTCCGGCTCCCGCAAGAAGCTCGAGAAAACTAGACTTCTTTAGCCGGCAAACAAATGTGATAGGCAAGACCTTCTCCAGGCTTATTGTCGAGAACAAGCTCCCCCTGCAACATATCGGTAATGCCATTTTTGATCATCCATGCGCCAAGTCCGTTGCCATCAGCTTTTCCATAAGTGAAATACGGATCAAATATTTTATCTATCATCTCTTCAGGCATGCCCGGGCCATTATCTGCAACTACGATTACCATGTCGGCCTCGTTCTTCCGATCAAATAATGCATTATCAGCATAAACTGTCTTATATTCAGGATAAGGATATACCTCGATCTTGACGACTCCGCGTCTATCGGTACTTAGTAAAGCGTCATAGGAGTTTTTGACAATATTATAAAGAACCTGATAGATCAGAATTGTCTTATCCGTATAAAATTCTTTCTGATAGGAAAAAATTGTCTTAAAATCCAGCGAGCCACAGTACTGAGTATTAATAATATTGATCAGTTCATTAACCAAATCAGCGATATTAAAATAATTAGGTCGAAGGACCATTTTTTCGCCCCTGGCGAAATTGAACATCAATTCCTGATTGGCGTTAAATATCAAGGTCGTATGTTTCATCATTTCAGCATAAAAAAGCGCCTGTACCAGATCATTCTTTTTAATCGTATCGATTATGATATCCGGCGCATAGGTAATTGGAATAAAAAGGTTCTTGAGATCATGTAATAACCCAGCCATGGTTCTGGACCTAATCTCCATTTCTTTAGCTTTTTCTATATCTTTCAGTTTTTTATACATCACTACCGATGATCTCAATGTATCAAAAATCATCGTTGTCTCATTCTCATGATTCTTAACAATATACCCATGCGGACGGTATTGCTTATAGAGCTCGAAACCATCTCCATACGTTTTCTGATACCCGGTTATCAAGATGATCGGCACATTATTATTGAGTTCTTTAATCCGTTCGAATACTTCGAACCCGTCAAGGTCCGGCAATCGCAAATCAAGCAGGATAGACATTATCTTGTCATGTTCACGATTAAAGAGATCGATAGCAGGGATTCCTTTGTCGCAGAGGATCAGGTCATAATGATCGCCTAACAATTTCTTAATTGATTTGAGCTGGGAATGGTCATCATCTATGACAAGAATGAGATCTTTGGGAGAATCAATTTTTTTGATTATCCGGTTCACCAGAATATCTTTATCGCGATCCTCAGTATTCGAGATGATCTTATCAACATCAACGCTATTGACATCAATACAAGAATCTTTGATAAGTTGACCTATATTAACATTATTCTCATCCATTATTACACCTCGCGAAGCATAATACTTTCTGCATATACGTATATATAACGATAACACATTTATTTTATTTTGTTTACTTCTTTTTCTTAATAATTTGTAAACATTGAGTTAACACAAAACAAAGGAACTAATCACTACAATAAAATGAAATCTTGAACGTTGTCCCAACACCGACGACGCTTGACACATCAATAATACCCTGGTTATTCTCAACAATCTTCTTAATTATTGCCAGCCCAAGTCCGGTCCCTTGCAAATTCTTCCTTTTAGTGTAGAAAGGCTTAAAAATAAGTTTCAAATCATCTTCAGGGATGCCAGTTCCAGAATCTGCGATCTCCAGAGTAATCATCTCCTTTCCATTATCATAGAGGCTTACCTTAATTTCTTTTCGAACAGTCTCCGCCTCAAGTATGGCTTTTTGCGCGTTATCAAAAATATTAGTAAAAACTTTTTGCAATTGATAGTCAAAAAGACATACACATCTAAGGGAATTGAAGTTCTTTACAATAGTGATCCCTTTTTCCTGGCAATCTTGCTCACACCCGGCAAGCAGCTCTGATATGACGTCAACGACTTTCAAATTTACGGTTGGTATATCGCGTGATACCTTAGAATACTCTAAGAAATCCCCGGCGATCTTACGTAAAGAGGTATTGATATCCTTTATCTCAAACAAAGAGTCTTCTACCTCCTGAATATTAGCAATAACAAATTTCATATATTCCAGAACAACCGGCTTATCTGCCACAGCTTCGCTGATTTCAACACGTTTATAGATATCTGCTAAGACCAGTTTACTGTTTTTAAGGCATCCCTTGTCAAACAAACTCGAGATAAAACGGTTAATGGAACTGAGCGGGTTACGGATATCATGGGCAACCTCTCCGGCAAGCTTGCCCATAGCAGAAAGCTGCTCTTCCTCAATCAGCTTTTCTTGTGTTCTTTCCAACTCGATAATAGCTTCCCGCAACTGAGTATTAACTTCTTCAACTTCCTCACGAAATTTCGCTTCAATTTCTTTTTCTGCATGCAGTTTAGCTTTCTCCTCAATCTCGAAAATTTTCGAGACTACTAAAGCACCCTGATTCACAAGCGTATACAACAGGCTAATATCCTTTTCCTTGAAATCCTGCCCGCTCTTCTTCTGCCCCACAGCTATCATTCCGGTAACATCATCATTATCAACACTGCCGATGAGCAGTTTCGCCTCAATCATATCCATAATACTCATAATATGAGAATACTCTTTTTCTTTGGTCCGCTCATAATCATCTTTGATCTCACTATACAAGATGCAGTTCTTCTGCCGTGATTTGATCTCTCGAATAATAGGATTGTTTTGGCGTATCGGCATAATAGCCTCGATATGTTCCCGATCGATTTGCTTATCAAAAACCTTCTTAATATTCTCAACTGTCAACAAATGGAATTTCGTCTTACTATGATTAACAATAAAAACTCCAGTATTATCGACTTTAAATGCAGACTTCAATTCTTTATCAATACCATGGACCAATGCTTCGACATCAGTAATACGTTGCAACTTATTGGTCATATCAGCAAGTACTTCTCCATAGTCATAATCTGCCATAAAAAATATTTTATCGGTAGTTCTTTGTAGAAATCGCTTGATGTTATCAACAAGAAGAAAAACTAAGGTCCAGATAAAAGCAATTAATATTAAGTTGAGGTAGCCTAAATTAATTTTTGTTGAAAAATAATTAATAGTTATCGTAATAGGGTAAATTATTATTAGAAATAGGATTAAGAAATAGGTACTTCGCTTAATTACGACTTCAATATCCATCAATCGATGTCGAATAATAGCATAAAAGGTTATTGTCATAAACACCATATTTCCGATAGTACCCAATGGATTAGAGCCTTTAAAATTAAAAACTGCCAATATTCCACCAATTAGTGTTGCAAAGAAAATAAGTAATACCTTTTGACGCTCTAAAGTATTTGCTTTTTTATAATGGTAAAATAAAGCCCAAGCAGACCATATTAACCCAAAGATCACAATATTGGATCTATACAAAAAGCTATTTATGTCCGGCTTTGGCCAATATCCGTATTCATGCATTAACAATTCTGTTGGAAATATTAAACTAAATAAAGTATTCACTAACGCGATTCCCAAGCTTACATATATCGGATACACAAACCTCTTATCAATATTTTTTATTAAAGTATATGAAAAGAAAACTATAGCTGGTGCAATAAAAAAATTACCCAACCGTGTTAAATAATATAAAGGGTATAAAACCGATAGATCTTTAATAGTGTGAATCAAATACAACATAAATTGCCACATAGAAAGCGTCAAACAGAAAAAAGCAAAAGATATTGTAACCATATTACGTTTTTTTGTTATGATAAAAAACAAAAAAGACAAATTGAGAATCGAAGCAATCAAATATACAAACTTATTCATTACGATGTTATTTCACCCTTTGCGTATTTAAGAATTTTCTCTCCCAAAACTTCGACGCCTAATCCTGGACCAACCAATGGTACTCCAACACCATAATCACCAAACAACAAATCCTGATTAATTATATCTTCTTCCAGAATTAAGTTTGAGTACGAGCCTTCAACAAATAATAATCCATCTATACTTTGGGCAAAATGTCTGCCTGCTGCAGAAAGTATACCTGTTTCTCCTACATGGCACCCCAACATAGATTTCACTCCATGTTTGTTAGCATAATCTAATATCTTTAACGACTTAAATATACCACCACATTTTGATAGTCTAATATTAAATATCAAATTATCTGTGCATATATTTTCGCGAAGCAATTTAGCATCGCTCATATTACACAGTGATTCATCCAGAATTAAGGGAACACTAACCTTACGCAATATCATTTCTAGCCCATTATGGTCGCTTTTCTTTATTGGTTGCTCAACTGCACTGACATGATATCTTTCAAATGCCAAAATTTTATCTATAGCTTCATCAATATCCCATGCTTCATTTGCATCTACTCTAATATTTATATCATTTCCCAATATTTCCCGTGCAGATTTTAATCGATCAATGTCTGAGTCAGTTCCAACTTTCAATTTAAGATATCTAATCTTCTTGACTTTAACCATATGCAAATATTTTGTAAACATATCCACAGGTAAAATAGGCAACACAGCACTATAATTAACTGCTCGACTCCGATTACAAAACAATATCCCAGATATTGGTTTGTTATTTCTTTTCCCTAGGATATCTAGTAGCGCTAATTCAATAGCACACAAGATAGAAGGGTTACTTTGTTCATTAGTAATCTCATCGATTTTTTTTAAAATACTTGATATGCTATCTAAATTTTCAATTTCGTAATAAATTAAATAAGGGATTATAGAATCTTGGAAAAAAGCAATACTACTTGCTATCGATTCTCCAGTAACATAATCCCTTGGAGTACCCTCGCCATAACCACAATAACCATCATCAGTTTCAATTTTTACTATTAATGATGAAGAAGAAACTCTTTCCTTCGAAGAATGCGTAAACTTAAATACTAAGGGGATTTTCACATAAAACATTTTGATTTTGGATATCTTCATTACTTCCCTCCTCTATGCCCTTTTCCAGTTTATTCCATTGATACCATTGTTCAGGATGCTTATAAATATTATCCTCGAGAATAAGCATCGTTTTCTCAAATATAGTTAAATTATCATCTTCATTTGAAACAGAAATTCTATAAAATTTCAGACAATACCTGCCATTTCGACGCCTCTCCAATAATGCCATTACAGCTGGTGACTTTGATCTTTTTGCAATAACATCCAATGTTTTATCTCCGTTATGCCTATCACCCAAAAAAATTGTTTCTCTATTTTTGAATGGCCTCCATATGTCAAACTCATCACATTGGGTAAACAAAACTCGACCCTGTTTCAAGTGGTTAATTATATCGTTGATTATTATGCTATTTTCAGGATCTAATACTTTTGCATTTAATTGATTTGCCCTATCGAGTGTAGCTTTTTTTAACTTATTGGTTTTAAATCTAATTATCATTGTTAGTGGATATCCTTTAAAAGATAAAGTCTCAGGCAAAAACTCAACCGCTCCGTAATGCGCAGTTATTAATATAACTCCTTTATTCTGATTAAATGCTTCATTAAGGATTTCTAAATTTTCTATTTGAATATTTTTATCAAAATATGACTTTATCAATTTAATATCTGAATATGCGGCAATGATCTTTTCATGATAATGATCAAACATGCCCGCAAAATATAATTTTATAATTCTATTTAATTCTTTAAGATCATATTTATTTGAGAGCCTACTTATAATAATTTCTTCAATAGTTTTCTTCTCTCGCTTATTCAAAATATAAAAAAAATTACCTAACAAATGAATATACCACCTTGATAATTTGTAAGGACTCCATTTTGTAATAAACACTGAGAGATAACATTGAATAAAGACACTAATATTTTTTTTTGCATTAGTTTTCATTTAAAAACTCACAATCCAATCATATTCCTAACGATATCTATTTTAATTATACCAACAATAAATATTTTCTAAAGGAACCTATTATTATAATTTTATGAACCCTACATATCTATCAAGAAAGATCCTCTGTCATTATTGGACAGCAAAGGTCAAAAGAGTGATGCAGTAACGTTATCTGCACCGATGCAAATAAATATTGACATACAAATATATCAACGCCATGTAGAAAAAAACAGACAAAGAAAACCCAAAAGAAACCAAACAGCTTATCTCTTAAAAGATTAGGTATTACTTTTTATATATTATTGTGAAATAATATAGACACTACGATAACACAGAAAAAAAAGCAGAAGTTTTCTGAGATAAAGGAAAGGAATCCAGATGGCAAATAAAACCAGGATAGTATTAGTAGATGATGAAGAAATACTTTTGACAGTAATAACCAAAAAACTATCAGAACAATTCGAGGCAATTTCTTTTATTAATCCCATAATGGCACTAGAATATATCAGGGAAAACCATAATCAGGTCGACATTTTGCTGACAGATTACAAAATGCCTGTACTCGATGGTATTGAACTTATATTAACCGTAGAAAAAATCAACCCGGCGATCAAAAAAGTTCTTCTGACAGCCTATTCCGATATGCTCACTAAGAATACTAAAATTCCTCGTTGCGATCTTCTCCTCGAAAAAAGCATACTCCAGAGTTTGGATGAACTTGTAAATATGATCTCAACACTTATTGAATAAAGCTTTCACTTCATCAAGCTATTGAGAACTATCGGACTTCTAGTCAACAGTATCTTCCAGTATAGCCTTTAGTCCCGAATAATACAGCACTTTGTTATAACAAGTCCTTTTCTCTTCCGGGGTTACAGCATTCTCTGCCTTATTCACATATTTATCTGATAGATGTTGCAATATACTGGCATTTAGACGATTAATGATCCTATCAGCATTAACATTTCCTGCACCTGACTTATCCACCAGCAATCTCCACTCCAACCATTTGGTTTAGTTATCCGTCTCTTTGCTGTTAGATTATCGCATAGAATTATTTTTTTACAAATCGTTTTTTTATGGTTTTTAGCCAACAATTCGACATCAAAGAAAACCCCGCATCCACAGTAACTGCAACGACCGGACCCCACTCAAAAGACACCAGAAATATCTCCGGAATTTAACCTATTATGATATATTGAAAATAAAATTAGAAAAGCGATTTTAGCCCGTCTGCGGCAATGAAACTATTAAAGTCTCCATTCTTCCAATTATCTTCAAAATATGATTAGTAGGAATTTTTAAATATTTATTTGGAATTATGATAGAATTCAATAATCAGTGCCAGTTTATCAAACGTTAGCACCTGAGAAAAACAGAGATTCATCTTTTCGCCGAATATATACGGTCCGGCATTGTTCAAACTATCGTTTTTCGATTACCATTTTTCTTTATCGAAAAACGGTCCCATAACCTTCATTATTTTTTCCAGAACATAGTGGATCTTTTCCATATCTTCGCTACTCATATTCTCTTTCATTTTAGCCGCAAACATTTTCATTCCGTTTTTTTCTGACTCTAAGATCTCTTTTGCTTTATCAGTCAGATACAGATAAAAAACCCGTTTATCAACTAAAGACTGCTGTTTAAATATATACCCCATTTTAATTAATTTGCTTACAATTGCAGTTGTCGATGGCTTGGTTACTCCTAGTTTCTCAGAAAGTGTCGTAAAGGTCGGATATTCCATATTTCCAATGGCTTCCAGATAATGCCACTGATTAAATGTTATATCAGAACATATTCCATGCTTTCCAATAGACTCCCTGGTAACAGAGTGCACACCATTAGACACCAGTTTCGATACTTTTAAGAACAGTTCTTCTAAATCCATAGGGCTCCAATTTAGTTAGTTCAACTTAACTAATATAACATCAATTTTCTTATTGTCAACATGCTTTTGCATGGCTACAATCTAATTATACTCGAAAATAGCGGTTTGTAAGTATTTCTTGGGTAGAGCCTCAAGCAAACCCGCACTCCACAGTTCATAATTAAACAGGACCGTCTGTTAAGCGGTTGCGTTTTCCAAATTATGGAATAATTGCTTATTTTTTCTTACTAACTGCTCTCGATATTGCAAAGCTTTTTCGATACTTTCCAACAGGACGTCCGGCATAACCGGTTTAGGCAGGTAGCGACAGCAATGGTCTTTAACATAGTCGTAATTATTCTCGCCGCTGCAAAATATAATCTGTACATAAGGATTATTCATTCTTACGAGATTAACAAAATCCAATCCGGTACGGTAATCCTGCAAATTGACATCAGAGATAATCACCTCGATATCGGGTTCTTCAGAATAGAGTTTTAAGGCTTCGTCGTAATTCCTGGCAACGAGAAGGATATACTTTGAGTCCAGGATACCCTTAAAACTCATGACTACAAAATGATTATCATCCAACAGTAATAGCTTGTTCATCAGTGCCTCCGCTCCTTATGATATCCTTTTTCAAAAAAGAAATTCAAACCTCTCGTTATTTCGCTCAGGAGAGCAATACTAATATAATTATAGCGTTAAAATAATGAATTTCAATATGACCAAGATTCTCATTTCCTACCTATAAATAAATTTTTATTATATAGAAAATCCTGTCTAGAATATCAATCCTAATTATGAAACAAATAATTTCCTTCGCATTCCAGTGAAATCAGGAATACATTTTTTATAGATGCCACACTCTGCTGGCAGACAGTCAGTCTATATTTTTTTCAAAACAAGAAGTAGCTCATATTAATTACAACAAGATAGAATTATCAAGGTGTTATTAACTGCTTTTGAAGAACGTTGCTTGTTATCACAGCATTTAAAGCACTGCTTGAGGCACGCAGTTGGTAACTATATATTTGATTAGGATTCTGAGTAGCAATAGGATCCCGGAATTTGATGATACTTCCTCCACTCAACAGACCAGAAAACGCCACCGGAGCTGAAGTCGGCACTTGAACGAAATTGCCGGTTATTCTATATAGCTGAAAATCCAACTGAGGATAATAATTCTGAGCAGAAATTGCAAGAGTCGGACTGGATGGATTAAGGAAATCGACGGTCACATTAACACTAGCACGAAGACAAGTCTGTACCATTTTCGGGGCAGACACATCAATAATACCTGCCTCAAAAAAATCTTTATAGAGGAGCTTATAATAGTACAGTGTATTCTCTGATACAGCTGTATCTTCATAGGTGTTAGCCGTTGATGATAATTCCACCAAAAAGTTAGTTGAAACCAATGCTACAACATCAGCTGTATCCCGGTATAATTGATAAACTCCGATATTAATCGTCGGATATCCGGATGGATAATTCCACGCAAGAAAAACCCGGTCAAAGGTCCCGGTAGCACTATTTATTTCAATTTTCTTTGGGGTTACCGTAGCATCTCTGAATTCTTGAGCACACCCGGCAAGCAGCAAAGAAAAAACCATAAGTAAAGAATAAAATATTTTTAGCAAACCAAGCACCGTTCCCTTCATCAATATATCCAAACTTTTTTATATTTTAAAGATATTTGCCTTTAAATGCAAGATCCTTCTTAACTACACATTAAACTGAAAACAGCTTCCAAAAAACGCTTTTAATATTCTCGATATCTCAGTATAATACCCCTCAAAACTTAAGTGAATAGAAAAATATGGATATTAAGGCAATAAAATCATTTCTAAAAAAGCTATTTCATGATATTAGTGAAAAAGACATCTATGGGCATGCTTCGATAATCTCTTTCACAGCGATCTTCTCGATTTTTCCTTTACTATTTTTCCTTGCTTCGGTACTTGGACTTGTTGCAGGCCGGTATCGGCTCTATGACAGATTACTCAAAACCGTAGCCCAATTTATACCGGCTGACGCGTATTCGGCTATCACAAACAACGTCCAGCAGATACTACCCTCAAAATCAATTTTGCTGGTAATTATAGGACTTTTGATTTCGCTCTATTCCGCGTCTAATATTATTAATGTAACCATTAAACTGCTCAATAAGCTGAACGGCATTAACGATAATCGTTCGATCATTAAAAAAGTATTGCTCTCCATGGGATTCCTTATTGTCTTTGCCTTCATAGCCATTCTAGTTATCCTCTTCGTGATAGCCGGAGAAGTTATATTAAAAAAATATATGCCGCCGTTCTGGGGAAGGTCAGTACTCATTGCATTCATTGAAATCGCACTCTATTTTTTGCCCTTTGTTTTGGCCGTAGGCTATTTTTATAAAAAAGCTTTGAACATTTATATCAGCTTCAAAAACACTTTACCCGGTGCGATTTTTTTTGTTCTTACTTTTATTATTTTCAGCCAGATCTTTCGTTTGGCAGTCGTCTTCATGAATGTTAACAAAACATACGGGGCTATCGGAGGGATCATTATTTTTCTATTATGGTTCCAATTTATCGCGTTCTTCTTCCTGGTTGGCACAACAATTAACATGAACCTTTTAAAAAGGTAACCGATTAAGCTCACGAGTGGACAATGGACAAAGACAGGATTGCGCAAATATTCTTGGAAACTGCACATCTGCTGGAAATCAGCGGCGAGAATCCATTCAAAGTGAGAGCATACGAGAATGCCGCAAGAACAATAGAATCCCTCAATAATTTCGAAGAGCTATCAATAAGCGGCGAACTAAAAACAATAAAGGGCCTCGGCTCAAGCATACTGGAAAAAATTCACGAACTCCAAACTACAGGACATCTTGTTTATTACGAACAATTAAAAGAGAAAACACCTCCCGGACTGATTGAAATGATGAAGGTCCCTACCCTTGGTCCCAAAAAAGTTATTATTCTTTACCATGAGCTAGGAATCAAAAGCATTCAAGAATTGGAACAGGCATGCTTGGAAAACAGGTTGCTGCATATCGAGAAATTCGGGTTAAAAACCCAACAGAACATTATGGAAGGGATCTCCTTCTTAAAAAAATATTCAGGTACCTATCTGCTCACCGACGGGATCAATACAGCGAACAAACTTGTCGCTCACATGAAATCACTGCCGGAGGTCACCAGTATTGAAGTTGCCGGAAGCATTAGGCGCCGCAAAGAAATCGTCAGGGACATAGATATCGTTGCCACCTGTGATAACACGGAAAAAGTCATGGACTTCTTTGTATCCCTGCCAACGGTCGAAAATATAATTGCTAAAGGCACAACAAAATCAACTATAAGCCTGCGCACCGGAATGAATTGTGACCTGCGAGTTGTCAGCAAAGAAGAATATCCATACACGCTCCATCATCTTACAGGCAGTAAAGACCACAACACTGCAATGAGAGGACGGGCAAAGAAAATGGGCCTGAAAATGAACGAATACGGGCTATTCCGTGAAGATAACACCAACATACCCTGTTCCAGCGAAAAAGAAATTTTTGCTGCGCTGGGGCTAGACTTCATTCCTCCGGAATTGCGCGAAAACCTCGGAGAAATAGAAGCAGCCGAAACAGGATCGCTTCCCCGCCTTATCGAGAAAAAAGATATCAAAGGAATACTTCATTGTCATACAACCTGGAGTGATGGTAACAATACACTGGAAGAAATGGTAACCGCCTGCAAAAACTCCGGATACTCGTATATCGGGATTACCGATCATTCAGTTACTGCCTCTTATGCCGGAGGGCTGACAATCGAACAGGTCCACCGGCAGCTCGAAGAAATTGAGATTCTTAATAAGCTGCATTATCCGTTCAGAGTTTTTAAGGGGGTAGAACTCGATATCCTAGGTGACGGGTCTCTTGATTACAATCCTGAGACCTTGGCGCTCTATGATTTTGTTATCGCTTCGGTACATTCCAGGTTTAATCTGTCCACGGAAGATATGACCAAGCGAATATGCCGGGCGCTTGAAAACCCCTATGTAACCATACTCGGACATCCGACAGGACGGTTGCTACTCGCCAGGAAAGAGTATAATGTCGACATGGCAACCATTCTTAGCTGTGCCGCCAAAAATCATAAAGCAATAGAGCTCAATGCCAACCCCAATCGTTTTGACCTTGACTGGAGATATTGCAAGCAAGCAAAAGAACTGGGAATAAAGATATTTATCAACCCCGATGCCCACAATATGGAAAGCATGCATTATGTAGAACTCGGCGTCGATATCGCAAGAAAAGGATGGCTCGAAGCCCACGATGTCGGGAATACCATGGATGTTGCTGACCTGGAAAAATATTTCAGAGCGGTCTCGCCGATAAATATTTGACGTGCACCCGGAAAACCGTTACTCTGAGACCTAATATCCAGAACCAGGGAGTTGCCTATGAATTTTGAGCAAGTGAGAAAAGAAAGCCTTGAAGAGCGGAAGTCAAGGACTGCCGTAATTACAAAACTTCTGTCCGATACCTATCCGGAGCCAAAATCCGCACTTAATTTCACTTCACCCTTAGAGCTCCTGGTCGCTGCCATCCTATCGGCACAGACAACCGACAAGCAAGTGAATATCGTGACTGAAGATCTTTTCAAAAAGTATCGATCAGCACAGGATTTTGCGAATGCCGATCCCGAAGAATTCATACAGGATATCCGAACAATTGGATTCTACAAGAACAAAGCAGCCAACATAATAAAATGCTGCCGCCAGATCCTTGAAAAGTATCACGGCAAAGTGCCTCGGACCATGGACGAACTCACAAGTCTGCCAGGGATCGGAAGGAAGACCGCTAACGTAATACTTGGAAACGCTTTTGGAATTAATTCAGGAATCGCAGTTGATACTCACGTTATCCGAGTATCCGGAAGATTAGGGATCACAGAACATACTGATCCCGAAAAAATCGAGCAGGACCTGATCAAACTTGTTCCCCAAATCACCTGGACCGACTTTTCGCACTACCTTATTTACCATGGCAGAAACACCTGCGTTGCCAGAAAACCAAAATGCGGGATTTGCATCATTAATAAATACTGCCCCTCCAGCTTAATAAAAAACGGTTAACAAAGGGGAATAAAATACCGATAATCTAATATATAAAGAAGGAGCATTTTTATTATGATAATAAGAAATTCGCTCTTACTACCGTTATTAGCCCTATTACTTTCCTTACCAGGATGCTCAACTTTTGTCCAGAATAATGTTCCCCAAAATAACAGGTCCGCAGAACCAGTGATCTGTATTGAAAAAACACTGATCAATACCTGTACCACGACATCACAAATCAATCCCGAAATAGCCTTATTATCAAACGGTACTTTTGTCGTTATTTGGGAAACCCTTAACGACGATTCGAGTTCAGGAAACATTTCCGGACAGTTATTCGATGCTAATGGGACCAGGATCGGCGATACATTTCAAATATGCAGCTATGAAGCAAACTACCAAAACAGCATAAAAGTTAAAGCATTGGAAAATGAAGGCTTTGTAGTAACCTGGGACAGCTGGACGCAAATAAATCAAGACAATATAACATACGGGCAAATGTTCAATGCAAAGGCAGATAAAAAAGGAGGCATCATCCCGATAACCATGAGCGACGAACCCAACTTAACCTCTCCGCTTTTTGCACAAACAAGTAAAAACTATGTTGCAGTCTACAATAACGATCAACTCAATTCGGAATGTGCTCTTTACTAGTCCGAAAAAGATTATTGCTGCAAAAAGTCACAAAGCAGTCTGACACCAAACCCGGTACCCCCTACAGGACAATAGGGATCGCCTTTGGTAATATATGCCGGTCCGGCAATATCAAGATGCATCCACTTCGTATCTCCCACAAAATCAGAGAGGAACAAGGCAGCAGTAATAGCACCACCCCATCGCCTGGAACTTATATTTTTTATATCTGCAAAATCACTCTTGAGAAACTCTTTATAATCATCGGGCATAGGTAACTGCCAGCAACGCTCATAGGTTCTTTCCGATGATTTCAACATCTGTTCAATCATCTCTTTATCATGAGAAAAAATTCCGGCAAACTTCTCCCCGAGCGCAACAACACAGGCTCCGGTCAATGTTGCCAGATCAATTATCATTTCCGGGTTATATTCTTTTTTAGCGTACGAAATAGCATCAGCCAGTATCAATCTGCCTTCTGCATCAGTATTAAGTATCTCGATTGTTTTCCCATTATAACTTTTTACGATATCACCCGGACGGATCGCGCTTCCTGAAGGCATATTCTCGACTATCGGAATTATACCTACCAAGCCCATAGGCAGCTTAAGTTTGGCAGCAGTGATCATCGTTGCTGCAACAGCAGCGCCTCCACTCATGTCAGATTTCATATCACTTAAAGAATCTGAGGTTTTAAGGTTAATACCACCGGAATCAAAGGTTACCGCCTTACCGACAAGCACACATATTTTGTCAGTATTATCAATATTGTGTTCCATAATTACGAATCGCGGCTTATTCTGGCTCCCCATGCTCACTGCGAGTAGCGCATTAAAATTTTGATCTGCAAGTTGCTGCTCTTCCATAACATTGATAGTTATACCGCTATCTATGGCTTTATCTATAATCTCATTCGCGAATATTTCTGGAGTAAGCTCATTAGCCGGGGTACTCACCCACTCCCGAGCCATCAACGTCCCGCTACAAATAGCCATGTTTTTTTTATTAAGTGCTTCATATTCCCGAATATCAGATTCATGTGTTACAAAAACGACTTTTGATAACGTTTTAGTTTTTTTATCCTTTTTATACTTATCAAAAATATAGTTACGCAAGTACGCACCTTCGAGCATAGCCGAAATTACGTCTGCATATGGCAACTTCAGTTTTGAGGGGATAGCAACATAAGCTTCATCAAGCTTCATTCCCATACATTTACTTATTGCCGAGCCAATAACAACACGAACGTCTTCACTGGTTACCTGTTCCAGTTTTCCAAGGCTCACAAAAATTACCTTATCGGCATTAATGCCTGGGACCTTATAAAGAATAAGTTGTTCTTTTTTTTCTTTTGGAAATTCAGGAATAGATTTATGCTCGTTAATTATTTTATTAATAATATCCTGCTCATAAATTTCCTGAATTTCCTGATCTTCAATAACAGCAACTATGAGCGTCCCGACAGTTACTTGACTCAAATCGACATTTCGGATTGCAAACAAAACAAGACCCCCCTTTAAGAACTTAGTAGCGACACTATATTACTGTATTATCCGGAATACAAGCATACTTTTCAATAACGACGATACCTTCCCGTATCATATAATTCTCGCCCTCATAATTCTGGACATTTCTGGGATTAATAATTTTTACGTTATTTCCAATACGGGCATTTTTATCAATAATAGCTTTTTTGATAACGCAGTTTCTTCCAATGCCCATTTTTACATCATCGCAGACTTTTGACATTTCGGTTTGGTAATAATCATCTCCCATGAGGATCGATTCTTCGATATAGCTGTCACGGTCAACAATTGTCCGAATGCCAATCATGGAATTCCTTATGGTAACACGATTAAGAACACAGCCATCGGAAACCAGCGAATTCTCTATGAAGCTTGCTTCAAACTTCGACGGCGGCAAAAATAGCGGCTGAGCATAGATCGGATATTCCATATCATAAAAATTAAACTTTGGAAGCGGTGAAGCCAAATCAAGATTCGCTTCGTAGAAAGCTTTAATAGTACCGATATCTTCCCAGTATCCTTTGTGAACAAACCCGACAAGCTTCTTCTTCCCTAATAAACCAGGGAAAATATCCCTGCCGAAATCCGGTTCAATCGTATTCTCCATAAGCTCTCTAAGATAATTAACAGAAAAAACATATATACCCATATTCGCAAGCACATAGTCCTTATCAAGAGGCAATCCCTCTTCTAGCTTAATTGCATCCGGCACCTTGAATTCATTAATAATCGCCGGATCCTTTGGTTTTTCAACAAAAGCTTTGATCTCAGAATGCTCATCGATTTTAGCAAGCCCGAAGGAGGATGCCTTTTCTATCTCGGAAACCGTAAGAGCGAGGGTTGCATCCGCCTTTGACTCGATATGTTTTTCGATTATCTGACGATAATCCATTCGATAAAGCTGATCTCCCGATAGTATCAGAATATAGTCAACTTTAAGATCAGAAATATGCTTGATGTTCTTTCGGATTGCATCAGCTGTACCCTGAAGCCAATCAACGTTTTCCGGGCTCTGTTCAGCAGCCAGAATGCGAATATAGCCTTTTGAAAAGATATCGAATTTATAAGTCTGAAAAACGCTTCTATTCAATGATTCCGAGTTATACTGAGTGATAACAAATATCTTGTTAATACTTGAGTTAATACAATTACTGACCGGAATATCTACAAGACGGTACTTGCCCCCGAGAGGCACAGCTGGCTTCGATCTGTACTTCGTTAACGGATAAAGGCGAGTACCTTTTCCTCCGCCCAAAATGATACTTAATACATTTTCCATTATATCACCCTATCGTTTTTATATTCACTGATCGCAATATTTATTATGTTTTTTACATTATACCGTATTAATAAATATCAACAAGTATTATTTTCTATTGTCAGTTATTATTTACTTGATAATAAAGCCATTTTTGACACCACCAAAATTCCTATTCGATGAAACCAGGATAATATTTAGCGTTCTGAATGAGTGTAAATTTTAGCCATAAGTACATTTTTTTTCGAGTAAAGATTGAAAATTCTGCTTGCCTTGACTAGACGGCGACTGCTGAACTCCTCCTGCGTCGACAAAAATGTACTTATTTTTGGACATGGTACGTTTGGAAATGCAATAAGGGTCCTGAGAAAAATGATTGAGCCGGGAAAATGGCGTGGCAATAACCAGGACATGCCTAACGCCCAGCCAATAAAGACCGTTTAGAATAATCCTTTATACAAAAACCATAGACCGATACTTCCAACCAGTCCCCCGGACAACCGTTCGATTATAAACGTATATTTATTAATAAACTTAAGATACTTAATAGTCCTATTAATAAAAAACCCGATAACTATAAATGGCAATGACAATCCAAAAGAAAACACACTGAGAAGAAGCACTCCACGAAAAATCGTCTTACTCTCGCTTGCTAATGCCAGAACAGAGGCAAGAATTGGCCCAACACAAGGTGTCCATCCCAATCCAAAAATAACACCGATAAAAAATGCGCCAAGCACCCCTCCAATTTTCTTCGGAAATGGCAGTCTCAAATCACGATAAAGATTCTTGATTTCTATTACTTTGAACATATGTAACGAAAATATAACAAGAACAATCCCACCGAAAATCTCCATCAAATGCTGATAGTGAACGAAATAATGACTAACAACGGTCAATGCAGCGCCTAGAACTATAAATATAAAAGAAAATCCTGCACAAAATGATAAGATATGAGAAAAAACAGAAATATTTTTACGGTCATTATTTTTGAGATCATGGAGAGAAATCCCTGTAACCAGAGAAATATACGATGGGAAAAGAGGCAGAATACAAGGAGAAAAAAAACCTAATATCCCGCTAAAAAAGACCACAACAATCGATAAATTCAAATATAATCTCCTTTAAGATGTTTAGTATGATTTATTGAAATACTTATTATACAAAAAAAAGCTTGGGATATCAAATCAATTGCTTTTAGCAAATTATCAGATACAATAAGACTGTTACTCAATAGCACAGAGCTAATTGAAAATACAAGGGGTACCCATACATGGAGAACGTCAAACTCCTCACAAAAACATTAATCACCGACCTGACAGAACAAATTACGGCAAATCCGCGAAAAAGGATCAATCATAACTTTCACCAGCTCTCGGATTATGTACAGAGATTTCTCAATATTGTCGATCAGTCCTCATACATCCAACCACATAAACACCAGAACCCGGACAAGACCGAAACATTCATTATTCTCAAAGGAAAAATCAAATTCTTTATCTTCGATGATCAAGGTAGTGCTAAAGATTTTTTCATTCTCTCTCCGGAAGAAGACAATATCGGGATCGACATTCTGCCGGGAATTTGGCACTCATTCGTTACATTAAGTACAACTGCAGCAGTTTTTGAGATCAAAGAAGGTCCATACTTCCAGCAAACGGACAAGTTATTCGCTCCGTTTGCACCGAAGGAAAACGAACCGGAATCTGCTGATTACTTACGTTACCTTAGAGAGTATAGTTAGATTTCTTCTAACGTCCGTTTAAGATACGCAAGGAGTTTATCGTCGTCATATGGTTTCTCGATAAAGTCATCAGCGCCGGCTTCACGGCAAGCTTCAATAATATGTCCCTGCCCCATGCAGCTCAACATACACACTTTTGCCTGAGAATCATATTCAATAATTATTTTTGTGGCAGTAATACCATCAATCTCAGGCATAGTAATGTCCATAAGCACAAGGTCAGGAGATTCTTCTTTATATTTTTTAATTGCCTGCTCTCCATTTTCCGCCATAACAACTGTAAAACCATTGTTCATCAAAAACTTTTCTGTTTTTTTCCTAAAATAATTGGCATCATCTACAATTAATATCTTTTTCATAAGCATTCCTCATTTACAGTTTTTTTATCAGGATTTACTTACAATTATATCATAAATATTGAGGTGGGCTTTATTGAATAATTCCAGATAATTTTAATATTGCAGCCAAAACTTATTTGACAACGCCGGTCTTTTATTATATCTTATGTCACGTTATTGAAAAAATTTTAGGAGGTACTAATCATGAAATTAAAATATCATTATCTTTGTCTCATTTCTATCCTATCGCTAGGATTGTTAACTGCGTGCAGCAAAGCCCCAAAAGCAGACCTTCCTGCAAATCTCCAAATAATCGAAGATTTTGACGCAACTGAAAGCTGGACATCATTCGCTGCACCTAATTCTTCAATGAAAATCACGACGGATGAAAAAGAAAAATACAATGGAAACTCGTCAATGGCTATGTCATTTGATATCAAAGACTGGGGCGGCGTAGGTTCAAGCTTTAAAGACAAAAAACAATGGAACCCTAGCGACAGCCTGTTTTTTGTACTTAAAGGCGATAGTTCAGGCAAAACTCTTATGGTAGAAATTACTGATAACGGCGGAGAACGCTTTGCCACAGCATTTCCGGTTAACTTCACCGGCTGGAAAGCCTTCACAATCCCATTTAAAGATTTCAAGAGAAGAGACGATTGGCAACCAGACAATGTTCCAAATGACGGTTTGACACTAACAGCAGTTGAAGGTCTTAGTTTTTCACCAAAAGACAAATCAAACGGAACATGGAACGTCGATACTATCGGAATTATCCAGGGAAAATAGACACCAAAATAGAATAAATAAATATAGAAAAAGGGACGAGATTAACACGTCCCTTTTTCTATATTAAAACTCGTCATAGTCGCCCGTCGGCAAACAACTTTGCATTGATTAGGAGTATATGTTATCATTCACGGGAAAATAAAAACAAAGAGCTGATTAATGAAAAAACTAGAAGTAACAGCAGCCATTATTTATGCTAACGGTAAATACCTTATTGCACAAAGGCCACTCGATAAGTCGATGGGAGGTTTGTGGGAATTTCCCGGTGGAAAAGTCGATGAAGGAGAATCCCTTGAATCTTGCTTAATCAGAGAAATTCAAGAAGAACTTGAACTTGTTATTTCTATTAACAAACATTTTCTCTCGGTTAATCATTACGAAGAAAATGTCAGCTTAAATCTTCACTCCTATTTATGCTCAATTATTGAAGGAGAGATCAGGCTCAATGAGCATATCGACTATAAATGGATCACTAAAAACGAATTTTCATTATTTGATTTTCCCCAAGCTGATAGGCCTATCATCAAAAAACTTGAAGAGCACCAAAATTAGCACAACACCAACCATACTTCTTCCATAAATTAAGCTATAGAATCATCGCAATATTTTGTTATAATTTATTTATATGAAGCTTATAAAGACATGTAGTTTTATACGCATGTTCCGGTGTTCATGAAAAGTATATTCGATATTAATCTAAGAGGTGGAACATTGCCCAAAATATTAGTCGTCGAAGACGAACCGGTTTACCGCGAGATAATAGTTTCCATAGTGCAACGGCTAGGCTACGAGGTAGTATCTTCCGGCTCAGCAGAAGAAGCACTGGAACTCATAAAACAAAGTTTCTACCCAATTATCCTTCTCGATATACTATTGCCTAAGATGAAAGGCACGGACTTAAGTCGAATTATTCGACAGATGCCGAACAGCGAACTCTACTTCATTATTGCGACGACAAGCCAGGACCAGAAAGAAAATATAACGGAAATTCTGTCCGCAGGAATAGACGATTATATAACCAAGCCAGTCAACTTCAAACAACTCATGATCAGGCTAACAATTGCCGAAAACTACGTGAATAATATTCAAGAGAAAAAAAAAGCTGAGGTCCAGTTCAAGGATAGCGAAGAAAAATACAGGCTTTTATTTGAAAATGCCCGCGATGCTATATTGCTTGAAGATCCGGAAACAAGACTGATAATTAACTGTAATAAAGCTGCTGAAGTTTTACTCAAAACGACAAAAAAAACACTCATCGGAAGACATCACAAAGTAATTCATCCTCCTCAAAAAGCCGATGAATATGATGATTACATAAAAAAAACAATAAAAGAAAACGGAGTGATCGATAGAGAAGTTGAGATCATTTCCAGTTCCGGAGAACTTCGACGGGCAATATTATCCGGAACTCTCTACCATTCCTTAAAGAAAAAAGCATTGCAGCTCATACTTCATGACATTACTGAAAGAAAACAATTAGAAGAACAAATAGTTCAAGCCGAAAAAATGAAAGTAGTAGCAACCCTCGCTACCGGAGTGGCACACGAAGTTAAAAATCCGCTAGCTATCATTTGCCAGGGAATAGACTATTTAAACAGAAAGATAAAGACCGATAACGAAGATATTCTGACAACTCTTCATGACATTGAACATGCAGTCAACAGAGCAGATACTATCGTACGCGGCATTCTAGATTTTTCAAGCATATCGGACCTGGAAATAAAAACGGTAAACCCCAATAAAATAATTACCAAAGCGCTTGCGCTCTTGAATCACAACTTTAAGAGGGCCAATATCTCAATAGGAACTGATCTTCAAAAAGATATTCCGCCGATCCGCATAGATAAAAACAAAATAGAACAAGTTCTCCTCAACTTGCTGATGAACGCAATCGATGCGATGCCGGATGGAGGCAAAATCACAGTTAAGGCATACAGTGATATCATGGAACTTAATAGAGAATATGTTATTATTGAGATTAAAGATACCGGACCGGGAATTCCTGATGAATTGCTGGCAAAAATATTCGATCCGTTCTTTACTACCAAAAGAAACACAGGAGGGACCGGACTCGGATTGTCAATCGTAAAAAATATTATCGAAATGCACCATGGCGCAATTGACATAACTAACGCAAGCGATCAGGGTACTATCGTATACATGCGCTTTGAAACTGACAATAAAGAATAAGGAGTATGCAGCCATGATAAAAAAGAAAGTACTCATTGTGGATGATGAAGTAGCGTTGGCACGTATGATCCGACTCAATCTCGAAGACACTGACAAATTTGAGGTAAGGACCGAATCGCAAGGCAAATTGGCCCTTAGTGCGGCATTAGAGTTCAAACCGGATATTATACTCCTGGATGTCATGATACCGGATCTCATGGGAAGCAAAATTGCTGAGTTAATATCAGCTTGCGATGAATTAAAAAGCATTCCTGTTGTCTTCTTGACCGCAATTGTAAAAGAATCCGATCTGGCACACCGGGGAGGAACAATCAGCGGATATCCTTGCCTTGCCAAACCAATTTCTGCGGAAAAGCTTATCAAATTCATAGAGAAGGTCCTGGGATAAAATTGTTTATGGACACTACAACATTACTGATTATCAGCAATGACAAAGCCCTTACCGAGAAAGTTCGCAAAGAATTCTCTGCGACCGGAATCAATCTTGAATATGCGGAAGATGGTATAAGCGGGCTTAATAAAGCAAGGGAAAAATCGGTAGGATATATAATTATGGATTCGGAAATTCCCAAATGCAATGGATTCATTGTCTGCCGGTTATTAATGTTTGACGAAAAACATAAGCATTTATCAATTGTGATCACATCCGATGATACTGCCGACGAACCCTTGGCACTAAGGGTTGGCGCAAAAGTATTTGTCAACAAAAACACAGATCCGCAAAATATTATCAGCCAAGTCAGGCAGATGATAACCACCGGGAGCCGGAAAAATGTATAATAACAACCAATTTACTATGCAGGTACCATTCATTGATATGGATAGCTATACCCCGGATGCAAAGGTATTGGAATATATCAAAGAATCAACAAGCAAAAAGCTAAAAGCCTTACCCCTGTTTAAAGTTAAAAAATTCTTAGTTATGGCAATGGTAAATACTTCTGATTTTATTGCCTTGAATGAGTTAAAAAGAGAAACAGGGCTGGATATCTATCCTGTAGCTGCCAACGAAACCTCAATTACCAAGGCAATTAATCATTTCTATCAGAGAGTAGATTCCCTGCAAGACGAACTAAAACCTATCATCCAGAGCCTCAAGGGAAATAAGCTTCCGGTAGAAGATAAACAATTACAGATGAAAACTGCCCTTATGGAAGAACAAAAACCAGTGATCCAGCTTGTCAATAGCTTGGTAAAGCAAGCAGTAAAAATACAGGCTAGCGATATTCACCTTGAACCGGACGAAAAAAAATTCAGGCTACGCTACCGCGTTGATGGGATCCTCAATGAGCTCGCGACCTTCCCTCTCGATATGTATCATTATATAGTATCGAGAATCAAGATAATTTCTAATCTCGATATTACCGAATCCCGGCTTCCTCAAGATGGGCGAGCCAAGCTTATGATAGAAGACAAAGAAATCGACCTGAGAGTTTCCACATTTCCAACTGTATACGGAGAAAATGTGGTAATCCGCGTATTAGACAGATCCATACTTAATTTTGATATGTCTAATCTGGGATTAAGCAAAGAGATCATGCCACCGTTTACGAAAGCGATTAACGAACCATATGGCATAATCCTGGTTGCCGGACCTACAGGAAGCGGGAAAACAACAACATTGTATGCAATCCTAAATGCCATCAATACCATAAGTAAAAACATTGTAACAGTTGAAGATCCTGTTGAATTCAACATGACAATGATTCGTCAGTCACAAATCAATCCCAAGGCAGGTCTTACATTTGCCTCAGGCTTACGAAGCATTTTAAGACAAGATCCTGACGTCATAATGGTTGGAGAGGTAAGGGACCTGGAAACTGCCGAAATAGCAATTCAGGCAGCCCTCACCGGACATCTTGTCTTCAGCACAATCCATACCAACGACGCACCGTCAACAATGGCCCGGCTAACGGATATGGGAGCTGAACCATTTTTATTGGCTTCCTCGATTAACGCTATCATATCCCAACGCTTAGTGAGGAAATTATGCCTAGAATGCCGGGAAGCCTATACCCCTGACCATAATTTCTACAAAAACCTGGGGATTGTGGATATCACAGAAGGAATGGTGTTTTATCGGCATAAAGGCTGCATTCATTGCCGGAACCAAGGATATATAGGAAGAACTGGAATCTACGAACTGATGTTCACAAATGATAAAATAAAAGAACTCGTTGTTAAAAAAGCTTCCAGCTCGGAAATCAGGCAAGCCGCGCTGGCAAATGGAATGATCACGATGTTTGATGATGGGCTCCAGAAAGTGATAGCAGGAATAACAACTATTGACGAAGTCTTACGAGTAACAAAACTACGTGTTGATTAGAACAGTTCATGCCAACATATAAATACATAGCGATGTCTACAGGTGGGAAAAAAGAAGGTGTTATAGATGCACCAAGTACATCCCGCGTTGCCGAAAAACTTAAAGAGCTCAGTCTTTACCCGATCAGTATTACGGAAGTAAAGGCTTCAATTCTAAGGCAGGATATCAACCATATTTTTGAAATTATTACCATAAAAGATATTCTTTTTTTTACCATGAATCTCAGAGTATTGATCAAGGCCGGCCTCACTATAACTGATAGCCTGGATACAATACAGCAGCACGTCAGCAAAAGAAAAATGAAACTGCTGATAGAGGAAGTTAAAAATTCCGTAGCGAACGGTCAAAACCTGTCCGAAGCACTGCAAAATCATCCCAGACAATTTACCACTATCTATACAAACATGATCAAAGCAGGAGAAGATGGGGGAATACTCATTGATATTTTAAAAAGACTTGTAGCTTTAATGGAATACGAATCGGAAGTAAAAGACAAAATAAAAAAAGCTACCCGATACCCACTTATCGTTATATTTTCATTAGGAATCGCTTCGATCATTTTAACATTATTTATCTTCCCGAAATTCATGAAAATGTTCTCAGCTCACGGTGGACAACTTCCCTTGCCCACAAAAATCATGATAGCAATAAATACCTATGTTGGACATCATTGGCTCATAATGATCCTGACGATTACGATCACGATCTATGCTTTAAGAAAATATGTCCGGACATATCAAGGCAAGCAGCAATGGGATAGCTTAGTACTTTTAATCCCAATTTTCGGACCTCTTACGAAGCGGCTCATCCTCTCCCGGCTGACAAAGATACTGGCGATGCTGATACAAAGCGGATTACCCATACTCAATTCAGTCGAAGCAGTCATCAATACGACAGGCAATTCGATAATAGTAAGAGAACTCTATGAAATCAGAGAAAAAATCCGCAGCGGACACGGGATTTCGAAGCCGATGCGAGAAAGCAAAGTCTTTCCTGAATTAGTGGCAAACATGATAGCAGTAGGAGAAAAAACCGGAAATATAACCGAAATGCTACTGAATGTATCAGAGTATTACGAAGAGGAAGCCTCTGTTACTTTAGACAATCTGGCTGTACTTCTCGAACCAATTTTGATCATATTTTTATCGGCAATTGTACTATTTGTTATTTTGGCCGTATATTTACCGATATTAAATATGACGTCATTAATTAGATAAAAACATCCTTGCTATAAAAGCGAAGAAAAATCATACCTAAATATTAATATATAACTAAATAAGTGGAATATATATTACGTCTTTTCTGTATAAACCCATTTAAATGGGTTGAATATAGATTCAGACAAGCCGGATTTATCAAGTTCAACAGTCCAGTTAAGCATTTTAAAATCAATTGCCAGTCGTTCAGGATAATACAGAATCTTTGTTATATAGTCTCTTATATTCAAAGAGTCTTCCTCATAGTCGGTTTTAAAGAATACGAGTATTTTGCAATACGAATACTTGTATAATGAATTAATTTTGATATTATATAATTAAACTTGATTTCAATCTGAAAGGAATTTACAAATAATGAATTACAAAAATCAGCGTGGCTTCACTCTCATAGAATTGATCGCGGTTATCATCATTCTTGGCATTTTAGCGGTTATCTCGGTACCAAAGTTTCTTGACTTGACAAATAAATCAAAAAAAGCACAATGTGATGCAAATATCGGGGCAATTCATTCTGCCGTAGCTTTAAAATATGCAGAAAACGCATCGAATGCTGTAGCAGCATTCCCTACAACGCTGACAGGAGCATTATTTGCAGACGGTCTAGTACCGACATGTCCTTTTTCCGTAGCATACAGTTATGATAATACTGTAGGAAGAGTGGCAACACCTGACCATGCACATCTTTAATAGTTAGTTTTGGCTTAGGTGTAAAAATTGATTTATCATAATAATGCCGGTTATACTTTAATAGAATTAATCGTAATTATATCCATAATATCATTTTTGAGTTTTGTTACAGTTATTAAAATTCCATCTTTATCTTCTGCAAAGGTTAATATTACGAAAGATTACATAGTTATGGATATCCGGCTTGTCCAAAACTTATCCCTTTCACAACAGACAATCTATGGAATTAAAGTAGATGCTGCTCAGGAAAATTATACTGTCTACAAAGGAAATAATAATTTTGACAACATTATTACCAATCCTTCAACCAGCACCACTTTTAGCGTAAATATCGAAGATCTATTCCCAGGAATAACAATGATAAGCACTGATCTTGCCGGAAATACACTTCAGTTTGATAAAAAAGGAATACCGGCGGATACTTCCGGCGCGATTAATACAACAAAAAACATAGTCTTGAGCAATTCTTCAACAGGGGAAACAGCAACTATATCAATAACCCCTTACACTGGGCTAATCCAGTAGATATGAATAATAGGAGTTGTCCGGTTGTTCATTAATAACACCTCATCTACGAATAAATCCGGATCAACAGGCTTCTCGCTCATAGAACTCATAGCAGCGTTGACTATCCTTGCTATCCTCTTGCCCAAGATTATGAACCCTATGTTCACGGTACTCATGAAAAGAGTCCCAATGGAAGAAATGAATAACGCAAGCATGTTCGCTGAATCAAAGCTTGAGGACCTTCACGGACTTAGTTTTGGCAACATAAACTCAGTCTCTACAGAAAACTTTTCTATCCCTTATAATAATTATAGCTATACTATTAATGTTAACTATGTAAATGGCCCGAATGATCTTGATACAATAGCTGGAAGTACGACCGATTATAAAAAGTCGTTAATCACGGTAACAACACCATCAAATATACAATATGAACTTGCAACATTATTTACAAACCATGGATTCTAATAAAGGATATACATTAATTGAATTGATTGTGGTTATCATACTGATAAGCAGTTTTGTTTCCCTTGCCAGCGGGTCTATAGTTATTCTGTTCAACCGGGGATTTCAGGTAATACTTGAACAATCAGTCAGCAGGAGTAACGCAAACCGAATATACACTGCAATAAGTAGAGACCTTCGAAACATCAAGGATATTGCTAGCATACTCACTGCCAATAACAATATTATTGCTTTTAATGACATTGAAGATAATACCATAAGTTATTATCCGGAAAATCAGAAAATACAAAAATCTATTAACGGGACAAGCTACCAATTTGCAGAAAATGCCCACGCCCTGAATTTTATTTACTATGATGCCAGCAATAATGTACTATCTGAACCTATGACCGGGAACGGAATTTCAACGAATATAAGGACTATTGAGTCAGAGATCGCGATCGGCGAGAATATCTCTCATATTACCATTAATATGCGAGTACGGCCAAGAAACATCAGAGGATAACATGCGCACACAACAAAACGGATATATCTTGGTCATGTTAGTTTTCTTAATGAGTATTCTAAGCATTATAGGTCTTCATGCCTTATCTATTTTCAGGAGTGAAAGTATCGAACGGTCCGATTTTATCAAAACAAGCCAGGCATTTGGCATAGCAGAAGGCGGTCTGAACTGGGCATTACTCTATTATAGTTCCTCGGAAGATTGGGTAACCTCTTCAAATGCCATAAACGGATCAAGTATAACACTAAATTCGAACTGCTTTGACTTAAGCGTCCAAAATGTCACCTCCAGGTCTGCAACAGTGTTTATCACGGGAAATGCTCAATCCGGAGATCATTTCGTTGTCAGGACAATGGAGCTCTCAATCAACCAGAACAACACAACCGGAACCCTGCCAAGCCGGAGACTAAGCTATTCCTGGAAAGGCAATTAGCAAGTACTCTGAACATTGATTGACAACTGCATTCTCATAGCTCCCACTAATATCAGACGAATAAATGATCGATAAAAACAGAGTATAGTATTCATATCTTAACATTATTTATGTGTGCAGATTATATCATCAAATTGCGATATATAAATGATATTGATAAAATTATATAAATAGCAAAATAATGATCGAAAGAAGTATTTATGTCATTTTTTACCAATTCAGAAATGCTTGGCATAGATATTAGTTCTGATAATATAAAAATATTGATCTGCGAAAAAAAAAGAAAAGATTACAAAATCAGGGATATATTTACCTTGCCATACCCGCCAGAAGACAAAAGTCGTCCAAGGCATTCTATAATATCAAATTCCATTAGAAGAACCCTCCAATTAAACAAAATTAAAACAAAAAAAACATTTCTCACGTTTTCTAATAAGGATATCTTTTATCAACACAGTGTATTTCCTTTCATGAAAAAAGAAGATCTTATCGAGGCAATCGTCTGGATGTATAGGGATCAAATTGATTTTGACATCGGCAAAGCAACAATTGAGTATTCTGTTATCAGGGAATTTTACGAAAATGATTTAAAGAATCTAGAATTATTTATCACAATTATTGCTCAGGAAGAAATTGATAAAATCGTAGAAATTGTTCAAGATGCCGGGTTAACACCACTATTTCTCAGCTTTGCACCATTTGCCTGCAAAGAATACTGTTCACGGAACATGCCATTAACAAATAACGAACAGCTCTTATGGCTAGAATTAGAATCAAACTTCGCCGTACTTAATATTATAAAGGGAAACAGCATAGCTTTCGCAAGAGTAATCAGGTACGACAACGACGAATTTGCTAATATTCTTATCGAGTCATCATTGATCGATAAGTTATACTCGATTTCTCTCCTCAGTAAAACCCTTAGCGAGCAAAAAGAAGTAGGGTCCAATCTAAAAAGCGAAGCCTTTAAAAAACAAAACGACAAACATATAACACGGTTATTCATTATACTTGCAACACTATCCTTCTTAAGTGCCTTTGTCACTTCTGTTGTATTTAAGCAAGTACCGTTATCTTCATTTTTTTATTTATTAACAATACTTCTATTGCTCTTCAATATAATGGTCATCCTCAATACAAAAAACAACATCATTCTTTATCCAAAACTAAAATCTCTTATTAATGGCAAGAAAAAAATCTTGCAGAAATTGGAAAAACATTGCATAAGCTGTGGTTACCAGAGCATGCCGGACATATCAGAACTCAACCGAATGGCAAGCGAAGTCGAAGCAGAACTCGTGAAAGTTGAAACCAGTAAAACAGCGCTTCTTAGATCAGGAGGTGCAGCTGAAATCTTTGTCATGGAAGTAATCAGAACTATCTCCTATTATAGGGAAAAATACGGTTTAAGTGATATGAATAGAGTTATCATATCAGGGAGCGTAGCTGATATTATCGGCATCGATGATTATCTCGCGAAAGAGCTAAGCCTGGATATAGAAAAAATCAAATTACTTGATCATTACGATGTTATATCCGACAATCAGAATACTATCGAAAAAAACAGTTCTTCGTTCGTGAAACTGGTAGGATTGCTAATGATAGACACTGCCTCCGCTACGAATTTCCTACCGACAAAAATAAAAGAAAAGTTAACACTCCTTAAGCTGATCGTGCCCTCTTCTGTCTTGATAACCTCATTTTGTATTCTGTTATTGCTTATAGTACAATTACTCGACTCAAATTATAAATATAAATTAGAATTATTTAACACATCTAAAAAGCAATTAGCAGCACTAAGCCCCGTCAAAAACAAGCTAGTCGATATACAAAACAGCAACTACACAAAAAGTACACAGGTTATTTTCATGCAAGAAAAAGCAGATTACAATATAAAGGCTATCCGGCTATTAGTTGATATAAGTCAATCCATCCCCAAACACATCTCTCTCGATGAAATAAATTTCAACCCGGAAACCAAAGACCTAAGCCCGACAAGTAACTACACAACACAGATAAAAGGTACAATTCGAGCAGCAAGTGTCGCAACTTCAGAGCTGGCAGAATTCATATCCCGGTTAAGGCAATCTCCCGCAATTGATCAGATTGACTTGATTTTTCTGAATAAAAAAGAGATTGAAAATGCAGAAGACCAGCAAAAATTTGAACTCCTTTGCATAATAACTAACTAATTTAAGGATATATAACTTGATTACAGATATTTCTAAATACTCTCATTACATGAAAATTTATTTAGCAGCTATAGCTGGAATCTGCATGATTATAATGATAATATTCGGATTCACCTTCAGATCAATTATTGTCAAAAATCATCAGCTTAAAATTGACATTAGCAATATTAAAAATGAGATAAAAACCGCTAACAATATAATTTTTAAACTACAAAGTATAAACGATGCCGACATATCGAGCATGAAGAATATCCTGAACAAAAAACATCTCAATGCCAAAGAACACTTGCCTGAACTCCTGGCGCTCCTCAGTAACGCCGAAAAAAATCCACAATTGGAAGTATTATCAATCATTCCACAAAAAATCATGCAAGAAAAACATAACAATTTGACGTTGCAGATACTCCCTATTTCACTACAACTAAAAGGGAGTTATTTCCAGTTATCATCATATTTAAAAAAACTACTTACCATGCCCTTCATCGTTGAAATAAAAAGCTATACTTTTTCAAAAGAGCTTCATGGTCCACTTATCCTGAAGCTGGAAATAAAAGCTTACTTTGTTAGCGAGCAATAAAAGGAAAAAACAATGAATATAAAACCATTTATATTACCTGGGGGACTATTGATTCTCACATTAATGGTTTACTTTTATCAGCCGACAAGTAACCAAAAAAATCTAAAGGTTAGCGCACCGTCACCTAACCTGATCCTCCCGACAGCAAGTTTTTTTTCAACCATTGATTACGCGCATATATTAAATCGCAATACTAAACAAGAAGAAGAAATTATGGCAATTAAAACAATACCACTAATTAATGACCCATTCATAAGAACACCTTACACACCTGAAAAACAAACAAATACTTTAACGAGTGAACAAAAAACAAGAAAATCAGAAGCAATTAAAAAGCAAGCAAAATCGCAAGAAAACGATAAGGTAAAATTTGTGTTGGAAGGTATCTGGGACAGTAATGAAAAGAAAATAGCCTTTATCAATGGATCGACATTAAAAACGAATGACTCTCTTAACGGTTACAAGGTCATCAGCATAACCGAAAAGCTAGTTGTTATGGAAAAAGAAGGGCGAACAATTACCTTATACTTGGAGAAATAGGAGAAAACCATGACAAACAAAAAACTAATACTTGCATATACCATTATGGTAATGATCACCTTGGCAAACTTTGCACATACCGCTAACAAAACTATCGCACCTGAAGACAAAACCGAAAAAGCCATAGAATTGATGAATTATGTCTGGCAAGGAAATAATAACAAGGCCAAAGAATCCATTAAACAAGGAACGAGTATTTCATATAGGAATGAAGATGGCTGGTCGGTGCTATTTCATGCTATCGATCAAGGGAATATTGAAATCACAAAAATATTGATCGATAAAGGCGCATACGTTAATGCAAAAACAAAAGAGGGCAACACGCCATTAATGCTAGCCGTAGCCAAAGGAAACTTTGATTTAGTACGAATGCTTGTTAACAGAGGAGCAACCATTCAGGAAAAAAATAATTATGGAAAAACCGCACTAAGTTTGTCACAGAAAAAAGGCAATATACCTATAACCCAATATTTGCAATCAAAAATAACTATTCCGGCAATAAAAACTATTGAAGTTTATAAAGAAAATGAAAAAAGCAAAAAAATAACAACAATAATCGAAGAAAAATCTGCCTCCATTCCAGCAGCAAATAATAAGGACCAGCATAATGCAAAAGCGCTAAACGATGCCATCCCAAAAGTTACGGCTTTCAAAACCGAACTGCAAAACGATGATCTTTTGAACAAAAAAACAATTAATCTTAGTCTCAATCAAGTAAAAATCACGCAGATACTCAACATCTTCGCTGCTCAGGGAAATTTCAATATGCTTATAGATAAAATGGTTACCGGGAACGTTAGCTTTTCCGCCAAGAACATACCGATAATGGAAGCCCTTGATATAATACTGAAAATCAATGGCTATACCTGGACAAAAAAAAATAATACGATTATAGTCTCTTACCGAAAACACACAAAAACATTTTTATTGAACTATATCAAAGCTGAAAACGCAAAAAAATACATTAGCGAACTTATGCCAAATGTAATGGGTATTTCTGTAAATAATGACCTTAATGCCATTTCGGTAATGGGGAACATGCTAGATATCGAAGAAGTTACCAAAGTTATCGAAAGCATAGATAATCGTCCCGAGCAAGTTATGGTAGAAGCCCGGGTAATCGAAGTAAGCGCAGGCGAAAATCCCTTTTCGGCAATAGGATACCAATACAAGAAAAACGAGAATAACAGCGCTAGCCTTAAAGGCCTGGCATCACAGGCGTCAGATGCAAATAGCGACAAAGGGTTCTATGCTATGATCATGAAAGACGAAATGAAAGCATGGCTGCAAACCTTACAAACAAATATCTACACCAATCTTTTGGCAAACACAAAAATACTAGCAACAAACAACAAACCTGCCAAAATAATTACCGGACAAAAACTTGGTTACCGCGTCAGACAGATAACGAATTCGTCTACAATTGAAAGCGTAGAATTTTTGACTGTAGGCACACAACTGGAATTCACTCCCCAAATCTCAAAAGAAAAATACATTAATATGATTATAAAACCAAAAGTCAGCGAAGGACAAATAAATGACAGTCTCCCACAAGAGAACACAACCGAAGTACAAACTGAGCTGACGGTCAAAGACGGACAATCCATCGTTATCGGCGGTCTTATTAGAAATAAAAAAGTGAAAACGCTTTCCGGAATACCAATACTTATGTCGCTGCCATTCATAGGAAATTTGTTCCAAAGCTCCGATATAAAAGACGAGAAAAAAGAAACTATTATTATAATAACTCCGCACATTATCGATGAAAATTTGAACATATCAGAGTACAAGGAAGAAAAAAAGTAGCCGCCGTAGCCGGAACTCTGCTACTGATTATCTCACGGTCACAGAACTAATGGTCCGCCGTCAGACTCGAATTAATGTTCCCGGTTACCACATCGATGCTGGCAGTTGCAAAAGCGCTATTCATCTTATCAGAAACAACAACTGAGATTTGGTGTGATCCGACAGTTGATGGTGGAGTCCAAAATACAACACGAGGATCATCGCTGGTGAGAATACTTCCGTCCCCGGTAAAATAATATTCACAGCTATTACCGGTATCTTCTACCTGAACCGCCACGGTCACTGTTTGGTGTGGCACTGCAACTGATTGTGACAATTTTATTGCATTTATCATAGGCTGGCTTTCTTCCGGCTTGTTTTGAATATTAGTTGCTTTTTCCGAGCACCCCGTTAACGACAAAGCTCCTATCATAATGACAACAAATACAACTGAATATTTCATCTCTAACGAAACCTCCTCATTTGCTCTGACATTTATTAGATACCATTCTTTTCTACCAATATAGGATTCGCTCTTGATTGAAAAGCTGAAAATATCCGGATCTGTTTCTATTATTAATCGTATAATATTTTTCCGACAAATTCAACAATACCAAGGCTTACATCAAATATGCACACCTAAAGATAAATACATTAATAAACCTGTAAAACACGCAATATAAAGACAAAAAAAATACAAGAAACAGGCAAAACAAACAGACCAAATTTGTTGCTGACAGAATATTTGATATGACTGAAGAAACGGTGATTTTTTCATCACTTTAAAGTTTCGATAATTTATCCCTTTGATTTTTCTGTCAAATATTTCCAGTAAACTGCTATATATATGTAAATTTATTTACAGGTTAGATGAAATTGCAATTGAATGACAATTGAAGCAATGCTTAAATATGAATATATTAATTCATTGTTTTCTAAATAAAATCGAATAACCTAATAATTCAATTATTTTTAAATGAGTCACATTTGCAGTTATATATTAAGATTTTATAATAAATAGATTTCTCTCGTAGTAACCATAATAACAATGTTAATATGGTATAATATGAGTGCCGTTTATTCATAAGGATAGGGATATATATGAAAGTTTTCGAGAAGCAGCAATGCCTTTAACTGCTTGAAGACTTTTTTATCACAAAGTGTGTATTTCGGGAGTGGTCACTTCATGAACATCAATACTGATATAAATGTTATAGGTAGCATATCGGATCTCAGCATAATTGCTAACATAATTAATGCAGGCAGTGGGAACACGCCAGCGAGCCCTAATGATCTTTCAAATACAACTTTAAAAACGACTCGTTCTTTGCAACGATATGAACGGGCAGTAAAAAATACCCTTGTTTACTTCAAAAACGATGAGATTAAAGTCTTATTCAATACAGTTTATGAAAAAGAAGGCCTTTCTGAAAATTCGCTGTCGATGCTTTTTTTGAATGTATCCTTCAATAATGATTTATTGGATTACTTTAACCAAAGTATATACTTCCCTGCATACTTCAGTGGCCGGATTGCAATCAAAAAGAGTGAAGTCATTGCATGCATTCAGGACCTTAAACAACGTGAAGATGCGCTAAAGAAATGGTCTGATTCTACTATCGATGTGACCGCACGGAAGTACCTGGCATTACTTAGTAAATTCAATTTACTTGAAGGTGGGCGTAGTAAGACTATTAGTCACAAGTATATCGATGATAAGCAATTGATTATTTTTTTGTACTGGCTATCTAAGGTGGAAATTAGGTCAAACTTACTTGAAAGTAAATGGCTCGCCTACTGCTTACTAGATAAAGAAGCCTTTATAGCGAGAGTACTACAGAAAAATTTGATGAAGTACTTTGATGTCAGTTATACCGGAAACTCACTGAAACTTGAAACACAAATCTCATATAAGGAAATGTATAATGAACTTACGAAATCCTGATGATGTTATTCAATCAGCGAAGCGACTTGTTGAGGCAAATAATCGGTCAGAAATTAAGCTAAATGCCAATGGCGGTAATTCCATTCTTATTTTATGCGAACCTGGCAGAGAATCGGATTATATCAAGTCCATAACTAAGCTAATGACAGACGAAACCTACGAAATCATCGACTTAAATAAGCTGCTTAATGATTATGTTCAGTCCAATAAAGAAGAATTAGCTGAGAGCTTTGAACTGTTAAAAGGCTCTTTGCATCAAATATTTAAAGCCCCAGAAGGAGAATCAGGAAACGATCTGTTTTCCCTTGTCATTAACAAGATAGCGGAAAGTATGTCAAATAAGAAAATACCTGTAATGATTCACTCCGGTGCATTATATGGCAGTGGGATAGATAACATCCATATTATGGAGAATGCACTGGTAATGAAGTCCTCTCTGCCTTTGATTATTTTGTATCCTGCAACAAAAGATAAAGATACAATACTTTTTTTAGGAAAACGACCCGCATCTAAATACAGATGCATGATTGTAGAATAACCGGACTAAGGAGCCTATAGATGCTGATCAAAGAAATCCTGACCATCGACCTCTCGGAAGATATCAAAAATGTCATCGACCTTGAGGATATGTCTGAGGCAGAAACAAAGGCAGAAATCGAAAACTATATCGTGACCGAGGGATTGGCCAAAGAGTATGCTGATTTTGTCACTAAGTTTACTTCTAATATTTTGGAGACCGGGGTATGGATCTCTGGTTTCTATGGTTCAGGCAAATCTTACTTCGGTAAGTTGCTTGGGTATATGCTCAGCAATCGCAATATTGCAGGAACACCAGCTCGGGATCGCATCTTGCAGCGATTCAGCGGTTTAAGAGACGAAGCATTAATAAAAAACTCAATAGCACGATTGGGTGCTGAAAACTGCCGAGTAGTTTTTTTGGATGTTGCGAAACAGGATACGTCTAAAGGTCTGGCCTATACGCTATTTAGGAATTTTCTTAAGTCACTGGAATTGCCAGAAAATGAGCATGGCTTCTTATTGTTCCAACTGCTTATCAATGATAATACAATCAACATTAATGAGTTCATTACTAAGAATTCAGATAAAAAATGGCCTGACATTCGACCTCGTATGGTTGAGTATGCCAAACTGATCAAAGTAATCTATATGCAAAAAGGTAATAGTGAAGGTGATTACACAAGCTTACTTGAAACGATAAGGCGGGATATTGATCAGTTTAGCGCTACCCGGCTAAAAGAAGAATTGCAGAATTATCTTAAAATATCAAAAGATGAAAAGGTTGTTTTTCTTTTTGATGAAGCGAGTGAAGCCATTAGTCAAAAGAAATTCAACCTGCTTGACCTGGAAGGGATCAGTGAATCACTTTCTGCACTCGGCGGTAAAGTCTGGACCATGGCTATTGCTCAGGAAAAACTAGACGATATAATCAATAATTCAAATGTAAGCAAAGCACAACTGACAAAAGTAACCGACCGGTTTAAAACAAAAATTCACCTGGAAGCTACAGAAGTCGATGTTATTATTCGAAGTCGATTACTCAATAAAACCGAAGCTGCGGTACAGAGTTTGAAAGATCATTATCAAAAGAACTCCGGTAAGATAAGTGATCATTCTTCATTAACTGCCACGGGCCTTGCAAAAACAGATACGCCTGAATTATATGCTACCTATTATCCGTTTTATAAGTATCAGTTTGATTTGCTACAAAACTTTCTATTTGGTACCAAAGGGTATGCCTCTACCAAAGTTGCCGCTCGTGGCATGATTATTACTACCTATGACATCTTAAAACATGAATTACAGAATAATTCTTTATTTGAAATGGCAACAGGCTGGCAAATATCCAAAGAAGCTCAGCTGCAGCCACCAGCATATCTGGTTAATCGATTTACTAACGCTGAGACTATACTCAAGGAAAGCCAATCGTCGATATCTGGCAGACACTTACTGGAAACCATTAATTTCCTTGTAGGAGCAGAGGTCGTTCCAGCAACTCTAACCAATATAGTAAAAGCCTTTATTAAAGATCCGGAAGCTTATCACAAGGTTGAAGCTGATATTGCGGCGGCATTGAATAATCTGGTGGAAGCTAAAGTACTTCTGTTTTCAAACAATTCCTACCGTATCACCTCAGATATTGAACAGCGTTTACTGGATGAAATGAACGGATTCACTGTCCAAGGTTATGTTAAAAAGAAGCAGCTGGTAACAGCTTATAAAGCATCTCTGTATATCAAGGCAATCAGCCGGATCAGTGATGCCAATTCACAATATGACTTTTACATAACTACTGATAATGAAGATGAACTCACAAGTCCTACTCAAAAACAATTAAAACTCAGGCTCAAAGGTGTTTATAATATTAGCGACGACCGAATAGCTGATATCGAGGGTTTACGAGTACAGCACCAGAATGACAAAGACCTGATCTACCTCGTACCTGACAACGTTTCTTTTAAAGAAATTGATAGGCTAATCGACGATATCGAACGCACATCTTATCTGGAACAAAAATATAGCAATTCAAAATCAGAAGAAGGCCAGATTTTACGCAGTTTTTCTACTGCCAAAACTGAAAAAGAAGCAAGGCTAAAGAATCTGATCGAGGAATCTTTGCAAAATTCTACGGCAATCTATCTTTATAACCTGTTCCAATTAGATAAGGATAATTGGCAGACAACCTTACAAGGACAGCAAAGACAGGTTGTACAAAATATCTATTTCAAACGATTAGATTCGCAACTGAGCGATACTATTGCCACGAGTGTGATCAAAGAAGCAACTGCTACCAGATTGAAACAATTTTTTCATGGAAATGACTTTCATTTTTTTGATGATCAGGGCAATTTTGTTGGAGATAATTTAAAAGTTACCGAAGAGGTCTTATTTAAAATACGTAATACCTTTGTGGATGGCGCAACTCTGGAAAAAGAACTTGAGATGCCACCAACAGGGTTCGCCTTTGGAACCGTGATTTCGACTGTTGCGGCTCTAATGCGTGCCGGTAAAGTAATGGCAAAACACAATGCCAGTGAAAAGTTCTCCTGGCGAGATGATGGGGTCAAAGAGATATTCGGTGCTGCCAGAGAGTTTCGCAAAGCCTCTTTTAAGGCGATTGGTAAAGCCCTGACCACGCAACAGAAAAATGATATTGTAACGGCATTACAGGGGCTTAACTGTGAAGATCATATTGGAAAAAAAGTAGACTGGAATACCAATGATTTTGATCTGGTGAGTGCTATACGAGAACTGGCCAAAAGGTTCTGTGACAAAGTGGAGGATATGCGTAGGCAGAACAAAGATTTTGACCAACTGTTTACGGATGCAGAAGCTAATAAAGATGCACTAAGAAGTTTTACCGGGGCAGTAAGTGAAGCCAATTATATTGAAAAGGCAGAGAATTTCCTTAAGAGTAAAGAGTCATATGCAAACGCACTTCAGGCTATAGAGAAAATAGAAAAGTTTATCCGTACCAACCTGCCTAAAGTAAGGCAATGGCGAACTTTTGTCAGCGGTGTAAATGATGAGCTCATCAAGTCTGCACAGCCAAGTGTTGTAATTACAGATTTAGAGGCTGCCTTTAACAAGCAATACCTGAGCGGTGTTGTCAACAACTATGCCGGACTTCAGCAGTGTGCTCAAAATATAAAAGATGAATATTTTAAGCTGATACAATGCGCTGTTGTAGACATGGCTGCTAAATATACTGTCCTCACAACGGAGGCTGAAGCTATTATCCAGGAAATTGCTAAACTGCCAGTAGGATTAAATGATCTGGCTCTTGATAAGGCTAAAAACATCTCACTATATGCCCAGCAAAGAACACAAACCAAAGTAGATATTGATTTTGATATAAAAGACAAACATTCCCGTTTTACCTATTCGGAAATATTATCGTTTATTGATCTCTATAATAGTAAAAAAACTGAACTGGAAATCCTGAAATCAGGCCTTATTCGAACCACACCACCTAAGCCAGAACCTGGCAACCAGGCGATACCCAGCATAAAGACGTTCACAACAAAAATGCCATCAACAAGGCTCAAAGTAAGTGCATATAAAAGCTGGCTGGGGCAGGAAATGCAAAAGATATCCAGTGCAAATGATAATGATGAAATTGAGCTTATTGAATGAAGATTATTTACCACGAAGAGCACGAAGTATATGAAGAGGAACATATTCATGGAATTTGATGAATTATCTAATAAGGTAATCAGTTTAGCGATTGAGGTGCATAAGAATTTAGGGCCTGGATTATTAGAAAGCACCTATAAACAATGTTTGGCATATGAGTTAGCTAAAGCTGATATTAAGTTCATTATGGAAGCAGAGCTGCCAGTTCAGTATAAAGATATAAAATTATCATGTGGATATAAAATAGATTTATTTATAGAAGATACATTAATAGTTGAACTAAAAAGTGTTGAAAAAATGAATCCTATTTATGATGCACAGATTTTGACATATATGAAATTAAGTAAGGTTAAGGTCGGCTTGTTATTAAATTTTAATAATAAGCTATTAAAAGATGGAATAAAACGTTTTGTGTTATAAAATCAGTGCTTCGTGACCATCGTGTACTTCGTGGTGAAAAGGATTAAAAATGAAACTATCAGATCATGCAGAAAACATACGACAACTCATCGACAAAGCCTTTCGTAATCGTCTGGGAAGAATGGGAATCTCTGATACTATATCGCAGCCGATAGCTACTATCCCAGCGGACTATCAGGCAGACCGTACACGAATCGAAGGTATTCTTAATGTCTTGATAGCTGAAACCGGTAAAGTCAAAGGTGGGTACGAAAAACTGGTCGAAGAACTCTCGTTCACCCTGTTCAATCGGATTTCTGCGCTCAAAGTCATGGAAGCACATACCCTGCACCCGGAGATCATCACCCGCAGGAGTCAGCACGGCGATCGCTCCTTTGCTCACCGTCATTGGCTGGAACAGAATCCCGATGGGAGAACCGCTGAGCAGGAAGGATTAATAGGATTCTTAAAAGATCAATTGGCTGCTCTTTCCTTTGATATTCCACTATTTAGTCTAGAGCATCCATATCATTTACTGCCAACTGCTATTGAACTAAATTCTATTATTAGTGCCTTCAATCAGATCGATACTGATAATCAGGTAGAAACTGACATCTGGCAAAGTGATGATGTGCTGGGCTGGTTATATGAAAGCTATAATAACGCAAAAAAAGCAGCTCATAAAGCCAGTGGAGATAAAACCGAATACAACAAAGTCAGCATACAGAGTCAGGTATATACGCCTCGCTGGGTAGTAAAATTCCTGGTAGATAATAGCCTTGGTAAGCTGTATCTGGAAATGTACCCGGATTCTGAGATCAAAGAAAAATATAAGATAGCCAATGCCCCCTCAACAAGGACAAGAGAAGTAAAGCCACTTACCGAGATTCGTCTAATTGATCCGGCTACTGGTTCTGGCAACTTCCTACTATATGCCTTTGATCTGTTTTATGATTTATATCAGGATCAGATTGATAACTATGGGGCAGATTATAATGAAAACAAAATACCTGAGCTTATTATCAAGCACAACCTACACGGAGTTGATCTGGATGATCGGGCTATACAGTTAGCACAACTGGGCTTGTATATCAAAGCCAAGAGGAAAAAACGTAGCACCAAAATCGAACATTTTAATATTGTCAGCTCTGACTTTTTTTTGCCGGATTATAGTGAAGTAAAGCATCTCTTTGAAGAGAACGGTCAACCTCTAAACGGCGAACTAGAAAAAATTGTAATGGACCTCTGGTCAGATCTCCAGCAGGCCTATAAGTTTGGTTCGTTAATTAGACTCGAAGAAAAGCTAAGCGCACATTTGCATGATTTGACTAAGCAGTGGCAAGGCAGTCAGTTAAATCTGTTTACCGAACCATCTTTAGCTACGTATGAGAATTTTAGAGTGAACTTTTTTGCTAACCTGCAAAAGGCTGTAGAACAAAATACTGCCCAGCAAGGTGTTAATTTCCTAAACACCAAAACACAGGATGCCATTACCTTTTTGCAGCTATTAACTCAGAAGTACTATATAGCCGTTGCCAACCCTCCTTATACCGATGGTAGTGATTTTGGGCCAGAGTTGAAGACCTTTATTGAAGATAATTACAAGAAACCCTACAAGTTTAACACCAATCTCTATGCGACTTTTATTAAGCGATGCTATGAACTTACTGACGAAACTGGCTATGTAGCTTTAATTCATCCTCATACTTTTATGTTTATCAAAACATTTGAAGAAGTAAGAAAGTTTATGATTGAGAAAACTCATATTGATCTTATGGTTGATTATGGCTTAGACAGAGTAAATCTGTTTGGCACTGGTATTTTATTGGATGCGACCTGGTATGTACTTTGTAAAACAAAAAAAGATGTACCAGGTTTATATTTCAACATTACCGCCAATCAGCAGGAAAAACACAAAAAAGCATCATTAGAGCGTGCCTATGACGATGTAATCAATAATCGCAAAAACGAACGAGCTTACACTCTCGACCAATCCAAACTCAAAATCATCGAAGGCTGGCCGTTTATTTATTGGATATCTGATGGGTTTCGGGAGAAGTTTGGCCATTTGAATTTTGCTAATATATCCGATATCACAAATGGTGTAAAAACCGGAGACAATGAAAGATTATTAAGGTTTTTTTGGGAGATAAATTCAAATTATCTTATAGATAATTCCCATTGGTTCAAATATGCAAAAGGCGGCCCATTTAATAAATGGTTTGGTAATATTTGGCTGGTTATTAACTATAAGAATAATGGCGCAGAAATAATGAAAAGTAAAAATTTCAATCTCTTATCAAAGGATTTTGCTTTCAGGCAAGGTATAACCTATTCAGATGCCACATCAAAAGGTGTTGCTTTTAGATTTTTAGATAAAGATGTTCTATTTGATATGTCAGGTCCTGGAATTTTGCCTAAAGATATTTCAGATTTAGGATACGCTATTGCTTTATTAAACACTAATTTAGTTTCATATATAGCAAGCTGTTTAAATTCAACAGTTCATACTCAGATAGGCGATATTAAGCGAATCCCTTATGTAAAGCCAACTGAAGAATTTGAGAAATATATTTCCAATTTAGCGGCACAAAATATCGAAATTAAAAAACACCTCTGTTCTTACCATATAATTGAAACAAACTTTAATAAAACTCCAATTAGTGCTTATACGGAATCAACCCTAAAAGACAGATTGTTTTCCTATCTAAATTACGAAAACGCTCAATTAACCCGAGTCCTGCTCAACGAAGCTATCATTAATGAGCTGATTTTTGAGGTCTACGATCTCAGCCCTGAAGACCGCCTGCAAGTAGAAACAAAAATGGGCAAACCTGTAGGACAATTGCCGGTATTGGCAGAAGCACGTGCTGCTTATTTGGAAATATTTCACCACGAAGAACACAGAGAACACGAAGAAAATAATGAATTAAAAAAGCTTCGTGATCTTCGTGACCTTCGTGGTAAAGAATTCATCAACAACTTAGAAATAACTACAGTTGAAGACCAGCAAATTCAAGCCATCAAAGCAGAATTTGCCACACTCTATCAAAACAACAACGACCTGGAAGAATTCTGCATCCGTCACCAGATCAACCCAATCAACATCTGGTACTGGTTCAAAGAAGCAAACGTATTACCTTCAGCTCGTGCAGCCGAGATTGCTCTGGAGTTTCTGGCAGATGCTATCCGCACCATACTAGCAGACGACGATGATGGGATCATCCCGCTGGTTGGTCAATTGGGTGAACCACGACTGCTTGATCGACTGGAGAAACATTGCCTGGATAATGGCTTTACTTCTGCTCAGTTTATGCAAATGGACGGTCTGCTTGGTAAACCGCTGAATGATTATCTGGAACACAACTTCTTTAATGATTTAAGCAACCACCTTAACCTTTTTATGTACCTGCCCAAGACCCCTTTTATCTGGCATCTATCCAGCGGAGAAAATCAGGGGCTAGAAGTATACATTAGCATCTACAAATGGAGCCGGGATAACCTATTCAGGCTCAAGACAGCCTATATCAGTAAACGTATAGAGAACCTGGAGTATCGCCAGATCCAGCTCAAGGACAGCGAGACCGCCCAGGCACAGAGCGAGAAAGAGAAAATCAGTTTGCAGCTAAGGGAGATCGCCGAGTTTACCAAAAAAATTGAGGAACTCATCGCTGAAGGCTATGACCCTAAGCTCGATGATGGCGTAGGTAAAAACATAGCACCTTTGCAGAAAAAAGGCTTGCTTCGCTGCGATGTGCTCAACGCAAAACAACTAGATAAATATTTAAAAGCGGACTGGTAGGATGATAGTTTATAATCAGTTTGTGAGAAAATGGAGTTAATCATGTCAGATATAATCACTAATAATTTTACCGAAGTTCTTACACTTATTCGTGAGGCTCGCAATAAAGCGATCAGCAATGTTAATCATGTAATGATTGATCTATACTGGCAGGTAGGTAAATATATTTCAGGCAAAGTAAATTCTGAGGAATGGGGAAAAGGTGTAGTCTCCGGCCTTGCTGAGCACATCCAGAAAACCGAGCCTGATATTAAAGGATTTAATGTTAGAAACCTCTGGAGAATGAAGCAGTTTTATGAAATATATAACGACCAGCCAAAACTGTCTCCACTGGTGACACAATTATCCTGGACAAATAATCTGATTATAATAACAGCTTGCAAGACCCAGGAGGAACGAGAGTTCTATCTCCAACTAGCTATCAGAGAAAAATATTCCAAGAGAGAACTTGAACGGCAGATCGTTACTGGTATTTTTGAACGGACCAAGATAGCCCAGACAAATCTTTCACCTGTGATGAGAGAATTACCACAAAATATTTCAGATACTTTTAAAGACACCTATGTTTTTGAGTTTCTCGGCTTACCGGAACAGCATTCTGAGCGTGATTTACAGAAAGGCTTAGTCCATAATCTTAAACATTTCATTCTTGAACTTGGTGGAGACTTCACCTTCATGGGCGAGAATTATAGATTGCAGGTGGGAAATGAGGATTTTTATGTAGATCTTCTTTTTTATCACCGTTCCCTTCAGTGCCTGGTTGCTTTTGAGCTTAAGATAGACAAATTTAGACCAGAACACATGGGGCAACTGGAGTTTTATCTGGAAGCGCTGGACAGAGATGTCAGAAAAGCGCATGAGCACCCGAGCATCGGCATTCTGCTTTGCGCTTATAAAGACCAGGATGTAGTTGAATATGCACTAAGCAGATCAATAAGTCCTACTCTGATTGCTGATTATGAAACTAAGCTGATACCTAAAGCAGTACTGCAAAGAAAACTACATGAATTGTTTGAAAACGCAGAAGCACAGGAGGATAAGTCCGGTAATGATTGATAAATGGTTTTTGGAAGATATTGAACATCAGCTGAAACTTCGCAAAAGGGTAGTAATCCTTGACCCAAAAGCTCAGTGCGGGTTTCTTTTGCCTTTATTAGATACTGGCAACTATATCATTATTAAGACAGACAGCACATATACCGAAGATTGGCAGACAGTCAAAGAAGAGCTGTTTTTGCGATATGAGGCTGAAACTAAATACAAAGATAAGCCGGTGGTATTTTATGTAACCCGCAGACAGGAAAAGCTGAGCTTCTTATTTGATTACTGCTTTACTCATGGGTGTCTTGATCTCACCAGCCCCGAGGAATGGCTCAAGAAGAAACTTTTTGCAAGCACAGGCCTACAAGTGCAGATGGACAGCCCTGTACTTTTAACCGCAGGTAAAATGGGCATAGGAAAAGATATCGCCTGGTGGAAAAAGATCCTTCAAAACCTGGAAGAGTTGGTTAACCTGGAGGATGAATTGTTACCTTTTCTGCACGATCCAGAATCATATCTAAGTGTTAAAGATACTGATATCCGCAGATTGTTTGAAGAGAAAGTATTCGAATTGCTAAATCAGCCGTACATGAATAAACCGCCCCGGACACTCGCTGATGAGGTAGTCAAAAAACTTTTCGATGGTTTGCTTGCTAATAATATTTCTAAGGAATTACTACAGCTTTATTATCGCTGGATGGATAGTGAGACCTACTGTAGCTCACTTGTGGACTATATAAGCAATTATCACATTAATCTTGCAGTTGCACACTGGAACGCAAGCCCTGAGCATTGTTTTGAGGTTTTGGATCACAAGGCAATCATTGATATTACAAAGAACCTTCGGGATAAAGTATATATCTCTGAAAAATTGGCATCGGTAAAAATCCGTGCAAATAGTCAAAAAGCAAAACGGTTTATCCCTTCATGGTGGTCCGATGTAATAACGCTGCTGGAATTTGACAGCAAGACATTAATCTCCTGCAATTCTTTGAGTAAAGTTGTGGAGTTTTATACAAACCACTTTGCTAAAGTAGATAGGGCTATCCGCAATCTATACGCACGTTTTTTACAGGAAGAAAAAATAATTCGACCGCTGCAAGAGTATTACGAAAGCCTTAACCAGGACTTGCTGCATAAATGGTTTGAATTTGCCGGTGAATACAAATCTGATCAACAAGGCTATTTGGTAAACTTGTTAAAAAAAGCTAAACCAAGAATTGCTGTGATTGTAGGCGATGGCATCCGCTATGAAATCGCCGATCAGATAGCTGCGTCTTTACAGAAAAAACTTAAAGTTGATAAGCACATAATGCTTGCCGATATGCCCTCCGAAACTGAGCACAACATGAGTGCTTTGTATCTGGGAAATGATGAGGTACTTGCCATACACAAGGACCGTGAAAAAAGTTTGGTTGCATCAACCGGTAAAAATATAACCTTTATTAATTTAGCTGATTTGAACTATGGCGAACAAGCTGACTATCTGGTGCTGACTTACAAAGACATCGATAGCACTGGTGAAAAGCTGCAACAGGGTGCTCTCAAATTGTTTTCAGAATTCGAAGCTGTTCTCCAAGATAAGATCACGCAACTAATCAATATGGGATATAAAGAAGTCCATTTAGTAACCGATCACGGATTTGTTTTAACCGGTCTCTTAACCGAATCCGATAAAATTGATCCGGCAGTCACTGGACTATGCAAACCGAGTGAAAGATACATTCTTACCGTCGACAAACAAAACAATACTGATTGGTTGATGTTTGAAAGGTCAAGTGGTGAGTATAAGTATGTCTATACGGCTAAGAGCCATAGACCATTCAAATCAAAAGGCGTGTATGGCTTTTCTCATGGCGGGTTTACCCCACAGGAGATAATTATTCCTAAGTTTGTATTTAAAAAACAGAGCGCAGTGACCTCCAACCTGGACGTGACTATTATAAATAAACTAGAACTAGCAGATGTTATCGGCGACTTGTTTGGTATCAAATTACAAGCAGGTGCCTGCACTGATTTGTTTGCTAATAGCCGCAAAGTTCAGATCATGTTGTATTCCGGTAATTGTCAGTATTCCAGCAGCAGCATCCTTACGATCGAGTCAGGGAAGACGTTATCAGCTGAATTTTCTTTTAGTGGTAACGCCGAAGTTATGGCCGTGTTATTAGACGCAGAAACTCAGGAACAATTAGACACAGTTACAATAAAGAAATCCGATGCACGTGATTTTGGCGGTTTATTATAATGGGAGGCATTTATGATATTAGATGACTTAGACAAGCAGACCTTAGAGCATTTTAAGGGATTTGTGGTCAGAAAAGATTTGGCTGCTATTATCAAAGGCGGAGCTAATGTCCCTGCATTTGTTCTGGAGTATTTGCTAGCCAACACCTGTAGCACGGATGATGAAGCTAAAATTAAAGAAGGTATCGATGGAGTAAAAAAAATACTTCACGATCATTATGTAAATCCTGAAGAAAGTTCCTTAATTCAATCGAAAATAAGAGAGAATGGTCGCTATAAGATAATAGATAAAATATCAGTCGACCTTGATCCTCAAAAAGACAGGTATTGGGCATCAATATCGAACAGCAATATTAAGAAAGCCAATATCAGTGATGAGCTGGTAAATAGCCATGAAAAAATTCTTCTTGGCGGAATCTGGGCTATTATTGAAATGGAATACGATCCTTTGATCACGGTAGGTTCAACCGTATATCCCTTCGTAGTTAAAGATATAAAACCAATCCAGCTATCAAGGTTTGACGGAAACAAAATTGTTGAAAAAAGAAAAGAGTTTACGAAAGAAGCATGGCAAACTTTATTACTCCGAAGCGCTGGCTATGAACCTGCAAGCGAAGGCTTAGACCCGAGAAAACAGACACTTCTGCTAATGAGGCTAATTCCTCTCGTAGAGGCCAATTTCAACATGGTTGAACTAGGACCCAGGTCTTCTGGTAAATCCTATATTTACAAAGAAATTACACCGTATGCACTCCTTATCTCAGGTGGTCAGGGTACTGTGGCTAAACTATTTGTCAATAATTCCACCGGCCGAATTGGATCAGTAGGCGAATGGGATGCAATCTGCTTTGATGAAAGTACAGATAAACTTTTTAAAGATCCTGACGCTAAGCCTTTAATGAAAGACTACATGGAGTCCGGATCATTTTCCCGAGGCGGTAAAGGTGGCGAGATCTCTGGTAAAGCATCAATTATCTATAATGGTAACATTAATCAGCCAGTTGAAACCGTACTTCAAACTTCACATCTCTTCAGTCCGCTATCCGATGAAGTCAACGGAGATACAGCCTTCCTTGATCGAATACATTTGTTTTTGCCTGGCTGGGAGATAACCAAATTTAGCCCTTCCAATTTCACGGGTCATTTTGGTTTTAGCACCGATTTCTTTTCTGAGAACCTAAAGTATCAGCGCAGAACCAATTACAACGATGCAATTGATAAGTATTTCTCTTTTGGGCATCATTTAAAACAAAGAGACTCGAAGTCGGTTCGCAAAATTGTATCAGGGTTCATTAAGTTGCTACATCCAGATGCCAATTTCACAAAAGAGGATATAAGAGAATACTTGGTTCTAGCCATGGAAATGAGGCGCCGAGTTAAAGAACAGTTAAAGAGAATCGGTGGAATGGAGTTCTGGGATACCAATTTTTCATACATCGACAAAGAGACGCAAGAAGAGATATTTGTTGGCTTGCCGGAAGAACGGGGCAGCAATCTAATCGAGAAAAATGCTTTGCCTCCGGGTGTTTGTTACACAGCTACCAGCGATGGCGACAATAATTGCCTGGTTAAAATCGAGGCGGTTGCGATACAGGGAAGCGGAAAACTAAACATAACCGGCACTTCAAATACCGATGTAAAAGAGAATATTAAAAACACCTATAACTACATCAAGGCAAATGAAAAAACCATTCTTAACGAACAACATTCTTTAAAAGGCTATGATATTAACATACAGGTTACTAATCTACTGGGTGCAAATATTAGTGGAGGTATAGGCAGTGCTGTCTATGTATCAATTATCTCAGCCATTTATAACAAGAACCTTAAACCCGGACTGGCAGTACTTGGAAATATCTCCATAGGTGGAGCCGTGGAACGAGCTCTGCACTTTCCAGACAAGGTTACCATCTTATCCGACAACGGCGCAAAGACGATCCTTGTCCCAATGGAGAATATCAGTGAAATGACTACACTGCCAGCTAGCACGCTAGGTAAGACCGATGTCCCCTTTTACGGTAATGGTCAGATGTTATTGCAGAAGGTTGTGGATTCGTAGCATCTCTCGCTTGGTATTGATTGAGGATTTTATACAGTAATTGGAGATAAACATAACTGATTTGCTGACCAAGTGCTATAAAGCGAAACGCATTGGTATCAAAGGGTATCAGCTTGTTCGATATTACGGTTTGTACATCAATAAGTCGCGTGGTAAGCGGGCAAAAATGCAGGTTGAAGTCCTGGAATTCAAAAATTTGTACCAAAACTGTACCAAACATAAATTGCTAATATAGCTGGAATGGCGGAGAGGGTGGGAGTCGAACCCACGGTACCAGTAAAGGTACACCTGTTTTCGAGACAGGCACGATCAGCCACTCTGTCACCTCTCCGTTGTCACTATATTCAATTATACTACCACATATTACACGGTAATTAGCGACACTTCAACTATTAATCGTGTAAATAGCGCATATTAAGGCTGAAGGACAGCGATTCGGACAAACCGAATTATTTGGCAACACGTAACAATTTATGCAACAAACTTCGAAGATCACTGTAGGTCCTGACATAATAGCGGGCAGCAGTCGGCGGATTACCAACTTTAATCGAATACGCTTTCGGCGGGAGCAGTTTGAACATATCCTCATCAGTTCTATCGTCGCCCGCTGAAAATGAAAAATCATAAGCTTCATCCGACATAAATCTCAGTGCTGCAAGGCCCTTGTTAACGTCAGGGTTCTTAACTTCAAACACCATTTGTCCTTCCAAAATCTGCAAGTGAAGCGCCTTCGCTTTCGGGAGCATATCTCTTCTCAATTCCTTTACCCTAATATCACTTAATGCCCGGTACGTCTTTCGATAATGCCAGGCAATCGAAAAATCCTTTTCCTCGACATAAGATCCGGGAGTTGTATCCGCATAAAGCTCAAATATCGGTCGCAGGTCTTTTTTCCATGCGGTATCAATCGGGATTAATGTCTGCCATGGATCGCCATTATATTTAAGCCAGGCACCATGTTCAGCAGAAAGTCCGATATTAAAAATATTCAACCACTTTCCGAGCAGGTACCTGTTTCTTCCGCTAATTATAAACACCTTGTTCCTGACATCAAAAGAAAGGTCCCTCAGCAACTGAGTAAGCGCTTCATCAGGCTTCGCCATCCCAGGCCTATCGTAAAAAGAGACAAGAGTGCCATCGTAATCAAGAAAAAGAATTCGTTTTTCACTTTTCTTATAATCCTCGATTATTTTTTTTTCATTCTCGTCATTTAATAGCTCTGTCATATCCTGCCTCTTTTTACAATCCGAACAACCATTATTCTATTAAAAAATAACGCAGGCATTAAGCTGCCTAAAAGTAAGAAACTAATAATATGTTTATGGGATAAATGCAAGTGTATTTTGTAAAATAGCTAACTGCTCCCCTTCGCAGGGGAGCAGATTAAATGACAAAAATTGTGGCTCGAATAACCTTTGCAGGTAAAAGGCGCTTATTTGACTCGTTCTATATATTCACCGGTAGCGGTATCAATACGGATAACATCGTCAACATTAACAAACACAGGAACGGCCAATTCATACCCGGTTTCAACAGTCGCAGGCTTAGTAACTTTTCCGCTGGTATCTCCACGCAAACCTGTTTCAGAATAGGTTACTTTTAGCTCAACTGCTTTAGGAACTTCAACACTTAATGCTTTGCCTTCGTATAACACAATACTTACCATGTCCTGCTCTTTAATATAATTAACGTTATCGCCAATATCTTCTTTCGGTATTTCCATTTGATCATAAGTTTCCTGGTCCATAAAAGCATACATCCCGTCAAGATCATACAAAAACTGCATTTCTCTCTTGTCCAGACGTACGTCATCAAGTTTCTCATTAAGCTTGAAAATTACTTCACTCACGGAGCCTGTAGACATATTTTTGTATTTTGTCTTGACTACAGCATTCGTCCGTGCAGCTCTGAAATACTCAGCCTTGAGAATAACATAGAGGTCCCTTCCTTGCTTAATAATATTTCCCGGTCTTAGATCCTGTGCTAATTGCATATTATTTTCTCCATTATAAAGATTTGATAAATCGGTCAAGATTGGGAACAATACCACCGTGTAATATTAAATCCTGACGAAAGCGATTCACCCAGGATTGTATTTTAACAAAATCATGAAAGAAAGAATAGTAGTATTCACATAGATTATAAAGATTATTTTCTATTTTTTTAGAATTATATAACATTAGCAGTTGCCTGTACTGCTCAAAGACCTTAGATGCACAGTCTTGATAAGCTTCCATGACATCAAGCAAGGCAGCTACTTTAACAAGCTGATAATTATCTTCCTGTTCATAGCTATGCCAGACAAAAGGTTTGCCGGCAAGTATCGCACGTGCAAGAGAATCCTCCCCGCGCACAAAATTATAATCCATTGAAAACAATAATGAATCATAGTCATTATAGTGAAGCATTTCCGGGAATAAAAAATACGCCTGTCCCAGTCGGGCAACCCCGGCAGAAATCCAGTCGACGTTTCTGTTTTCCAACGCCTGTTTTATAGAAGCCTGGGATAAATTGCCCAAAACAAACATCAGGTTATTTTCGTTTAACGCATGCAAAGCATCAACCAGATTATCCATACTGCGGTTATAAGAAAACAGACTTCCCATTTTGAAATCAAGTGCATCAGTAGGCAACTGGCTACGAAAAGGTTCCAGCCATTTTTTACGCCATTCAGATTGGTCTGTGTGTTGGTTAATTATATCTATTATTGTATCTTCTATCAGCATTCCCCCTGACCTGGAGGTAACCCCTTGAGCAAATACATAACGAGGCGTTTCAAAGCCTGTAGGGGCCGCTAAGCCATGCATGGACTCAAAGCTTCTCTCAGCGGTAAGATGCTCGATCACGATGATTAACTGAGCCTGTTCATATACCTGGGTCCTGAACAAATCCGGGATCTCGCAGGCAAGTGACTCAATAATAAGCGGAGCAAATGTAAGCTGCTGAACCTGGCCATTCAGGTAACTATCCATACAAACGATTTCAATACCCGTTAATATCTGACTCACGGAATGTATATCGATCTCAGGAGCAATAGCTTTAAGCGTATAAATATCGTCGATAAATAATCTGATACGACGGCTACGGTTATGTTGCTTCAGAGCCCTCGCCAGCCTGAAAGAAAAACCGGCATCGCCGAAGTTATCAATAACCTCACAAAAAATATCAATATTCTGATCACGTAGTTGCATGCTCATATCTTAAGCTAATGATTTTTGGAAAGCAACTGTTTTCAATCCATAGGAGTCATTTTTTAATTCGCCCCAAAAGCACCTCAAAAGCACAACTGATTCCAATAAAAACACAGAAAGTTAACAGCTCAGCAGTTCTAATTATGAGTTTTAGCGCTGATAAACATTGAGTTCAGGCAATAAAGTATCCCTATTGGGATGATTATAATAGGGACGAGTCGCTCCCTAT
>QKMY01000016.1 GCA_003242895.1 Candidatus Margulisiibacteriota bacterium | reverse complement strand
GTTATTTATCTAATGAATGGGATTATGTCGTCGATAATTACTTAAAAGTCGCTTAACCCACCGAAAGTATCTGCACCCATTACGAAATACTTTTTTTAATTTTATCTTGTGGTATATCATCCCTCCATAATTAATTGAATATAATGTCAAAGGTTTTCATACTAAAATGGAGATGATAAGCAGACATGCTTATGGATTTAAAAACTTTGAAAACTACCGATTGAGAGTTAGAGCGTTATGCTCTTAATTACTATTTGTCCCTGTTGTTGGTGTAGAGCCCTATTATAAGCCTTATAAATTAGGCGAATCAGAAGCTGGTTCGAAACTAAAGGAAAGTTGGCTCAGCATAGTGAACAACATTAGAACCAGGATCATCAATTCTAGGGAGTATATTTATATCCCTGATTTGAGCATGGATGCCTGACCAAATTTACAAGTTTTTATTAATGGAGCAGTCAGGAAGATTTATTTTGACTGCATCAATTCAAGATTTAGGGTCCATATGTTTCCTGCACCGAATGTTTAAAGAGTTATATTGATTGCTTATCCTCATTGTGGTACACACGGCGATATAGTGAATAATGCGTTGGAGGTGTAGTAATGAAATTAAGTATTAAAGATAAGCTTACCTCAGAAGACTTCGAGGTGCCGGTAGCTTCTCAGACAAAAGAATCCCGGACAATATATTCCTCATAAGGGAAATATTATGCCGCTAATCGTTAATCAGGATTCCCCCATCTTTGGAGAACACCTAACTCTTTGCAGCCTGGATAGGGCGCTGGCTGCTTTCGAAGATCCCGTTTTATATTATTGTTTCTGGTTCATGTTTGACATGCATTAATGTGTTTGTTAATATCCTCTCAAATTCTGCAAGATGGAGGCTATATTGGGGGGGAAATGTCCCGCGATACTTATAATTTTCTGCGCAACAGGTTTCTTTTCGCTAACTAATGCACAGAACTCTTACACACTGGACGATTGTTACCGCCATGCCCTGGGAGGCAGCATGGTTACACAGCAACGGGAACTTATTGCCCAGGCAGAGGAACGTACTGTGCAGGCAAGATCTGCACTGCTGCCCCGGCTTGAGACGGTACTTAGCTACTCTCAGCAGGAATCCGATTCCACTCTGATCGAGGATGAGAATACAAGCGGCAGGATTGGTATAAGACAACCGCTTTTCGGAGGATTCGGCGACTGGGCAGCCATTGAGCAGAGCAGGTATAACGGAAGCGCTGCAAAGGCTGCATTCCGGCAGACAGAGCTTCGGCTTTTTCTTGATACAGCTCAGGCTTATTATAATATTCTTATCTATGAAAAGAATATTATTAATTATCGCAAGGAGATTGCTTCCTATACAAAGAGGAAGAAAGAGTTGCAACGTCTTAAAAATCAAGCACGCGCCAAAGAATCGGATCTAATAGCTGTTGATTCTGCTATTGCGAGTTTCGAGGCTGCAATCGCCCAGACCATGGGCTCTCAAAGCTCAGCCAGGGAACAGCTGACTTATATTACTGGCTTGCCTTCAAGTATCCCGCTGAGAGATGGGGAAGAATTGCCCCCGCAGTTGGGAGATCTCGATCTCTGGAATGACAAGATCGATGAACACCCTCAGGTCTTGAATGCCAACCTCAACTATTTAGCTGCGCAAGAGTATGTAAAGGTAGCCCAGGCAGAATATTATCCGTCTGTTGTTCTAACCGGGGATTACTATTATATCCGGCCGGACAGTTTAACTGCGGCGGACTGGAATATCGGATTATCAGTTACCCTTCCGTTGTATACCGGCGGGAATACGACTTCGCTTGTGCGGGAAGCGGAGGCACTCAGCCGTCAGCAGAGAAGCGCTGTTGATAATGCGCGCCAATCGGTGCGTCAGGAGATCAACACTCTTTATATAATTGTACAGGCAGAGTTGGAGCAGGTACGACTACTTGAAAAAGCTGTTACCCTTTCCAACAAAAGTTATCAACTACTGCTGAGGGATAATCAAACAGGCCTGGCCACTAACCTGGAGGTATTGCAGTCTCTGGCCTCACTCTACCAGAGCGTGCGTGCCTTTGATCAGGCGAGGCTGACAGCGGCGCACAACCATACCAGGCTCAGAGCGGTCACAGGGAGACGCAGCACAGGCAATGGCCAAGCCTCGGAAAGGCAGGCACAAAACTGAGATGACAAAACACTCTAAGATCATAGCCGGTGTTATCCTTTTGGTGGTTATGCTGTTTATACTCTTTTTTGCTGGTAACTCCCGGCAAGATAGATATCTCTCCCAACCCGTTAGAAGAGGTACTATCGCTCAGGCAGTCTATGGAATAGGGACCATCGATGCAGACAGAAGCGTAGAGCTGAAGACTGCGGTGACCAGCATAATACGCAATATTTATGTCCGGGAAGGGCAACAGGTCAGCACAGGAGACAGACTGGTCGAGCTGCAAGATGTTACGGTACTCAAAGCTCCTTTTGGCGGGACAGTTACTTCCCTGCCCTACAATGTCGGAGAGACAGTATTTGCCCAGTCTATTGTGGCTGCTTTAGTCGATTTTTCCAATCTCTACGTGACGGTGTCACTCGAGCAACAGGCGGCACTCCCCGTCAGGAACGGGCAAAAAGCTAATCTGAGCTTTGATGGCATGAGAGGGAAATCATACAGAGGCACTGTTGTAGCCGTATATTCGAGAAAAGAAGAGTTCCTGGTCAGGATCAATATGGAAACCTTGCCACCCCGTGTTCTTCCTGGCATGACGGCTGATGTAGCTATCATCATTGCCGAGCACAGTGATGCTTTGCTTATACCTGTTGCCGCGCTGGAAGGCAAAGAAGTGGAGGTCCGGGGGAAAGGCAGGGAAAAGATAACGACAGGACTGGTTGACGGCGCCTATGTCCAGGTTGTGTCCGGAAATATCGCGGAAGGTGACCGGTTATGGATCAGCCGGGGGAGAGGACAATGATATTTCTGGCGATACGATACCTGTTATCGAGACGCAGGCAAACGATCCTGACCTTTCTGGGGATCTTCTTTGGCAGCATGGCCTATATTGTTATCTCAGGGATGATGATTGGTTTCAGGGAGTATCTGGTCGAACAGCTGGTGAACAACAACCCGCATATTACTATACAACCGAGAGAAGAGTTCCTGACTGAACATTCCCTTGATAAGTCGTTCTTCGGAAAGCGCTATCAATATATATTCTGGATTGTTCCCCCCTCAGGAAGGAAAGACAGCGATACCATAAGAAGCCCCCAAAACTGGTATAAGGTCTTGGGTACCGATCGCCGGGTCGAGTATTACACTCCGCAACTGACAACATCGGTCATAATCAGCAGCGGAACGTCGACAGTACCCTCAACCCTGATAGGGTGTGATCCGGAGCAGCAGATAAAAGTAACATCGATCGGCGAGGAAATCGCTGAGGGGAATTTTGGAAATATCGGAATAGGCGGGAACAAGATCGCCATCGGTGATGAACTAAAAAAGCTCCTTGGAGTGCGCATCGGCCAGAATGTGATGGTATCCGTTGCCGGCCAAAACGCACCCTTCAAAGTGGTTGCTGTATTTAAAACAGGAAATAAGGAAGCAGACCGGTTCGCTTACGGGCTTATTGAAGATGTACAGAGGATCAGTCAAACCCCTAACAGAGTGAACACTATTGCGATCAGGCTCTATGACTACTCACAGTCATCCGCAATCGCCAACACCTGGTCTGCGATCACTCCGGAGAAAGTAGAAAGCTGGGACCAAAAAAACGCCTCCTTCTTTAATGTTTTTCGTATCCAGGACGCTGTAAGATATTTAACAATCGGTGCGACACTGGTCGTTGCCGGATTCGGCATTTATAATGTTCTTGCTATGACCGTTATGCAGAAGCAGCGGGATATTGCTATACTCCGTTCTATGGGCTACAGTAGGCTGGATATTGTCTGGCTCTTTTTTGCACAGGGACTGATACTGGGCGTCGCGGGGTCTCTCCTCGGTCTCTTCTGCGGATACCTGTTTAGCCGCTACCTGCAGACTGTATCATTTGGAGGAGGACCGATGGGTGGATCCGGGTTTCTGCAGATATCCCTTGCCCCTGCCATTTATGTATGGGCAGTGATCCTGGGGCTAGCCTCTGCCTCACTTGCCAGTATCCTTCCTGCTGTTAATGCAGGTAAACTGACTCCTATTGAGATCATTCGTTCGGGGGCCGAATAAGTGGGAATCGTTGCACATAATGTCGGCAAAACAGTCGGAGATACAGCAACCAGGATCCTCAGTCGGATAGACCTGAGTATCGATGATGGAGATTTTATAGCATTGACAGGGCGATCAGGATCCGGGAAGAGTACCCTTATCTATATCCTCAGTACACTCGATAATCCCACTGAAGGAATCCTCGAGATAGACAGGATCAATATTACAGCCATGGCGGAAAGGGATTTGGAGCGTTTCCGAAATGAAAAGGTGGGGGTTGTCTTTCAGTTTCATTACCTGCTGTCAGAGCTCACTGCAATAGAGAACGTATTGATGCCTGCAAGGAAAGCCGGCCGTGATAAACAGCTGCGCGAAAAAGCAGAATCATTGCTTTTCCAGTTTGATCTGGGAGATAAAACAAACAGGCTTCCAAGGCAGCTATCAGGCGGGGAACAACAACGGGTGGCAATAGCAAGGGCATTGATCCTTGACCCGTCATACATATTCGCCGATGAGCCAACAGGCAATCTTGATTCCAAAAACGCAGAGATCGTAATGGACATCTTCTGTGAAACGAATAAGAGCCGTCATACGACTATTGTTATGGTCACTCATGATCCAGCAGTAGCAGGCAAAGCATCACGCCAGGTCCGGATGCTAGATGGAAGGATTGTGTAAGTCCGGTATAAGGTCAGTAATAGTATGTGGTTACTCAGGATTCCCCCATCACTGGAGTACAGCCTTTTATTGCTGGATTAGATTAAAGATTGGCTCCCCAGACTGGACGTCCATCAGAACCTAAAACAGGTTTTTCTGATATGGTATCATTCGCAAACTCAAACATCCTGGATATAGATGTCTCTAAAAGCATATATGAGTTATAGAGCTTTGACTTATAACTCACTTATTGTTATTATATGAGTTATATAATAGGGGTATATAACTCATGCAATGGAACTGGCAACAAAAAGACTGGCCAAATTTCTTCTACGATATATCAAGGATTCAACCCTATGAGACAGAGTTCTTAACAAAGATCGGATTTGTGTATGGAGCCTATCAGCATGTGGATGATGATAACAAGAAAGAACTCCTGGTCGAAATTATCAGTGAAGAGGCACTCAACACCTCAGAAATAGAAGGAGAACACCTGGACAGAAACAGTGTTCAATCTTCCATCAGAAAGAATCTTGGCCTGCAACAGGGAGATAACACCATACTCCCCAGAGAAAAAGGCATTGCGGAGATGATGACTAATCTCTATAAGACTTATGATGTACCTCTCAACCATGAATATTTGTACAACTGGCATTGCAGTTTAACAAACGGCCGAACAGATATCAACAATATCGGCACTTATAGAACTCATGAAGAATCTATGCAAATAGTCTCTGGATATATTCATAAACCAAAGATTCATTTCGAAGCGCCCCCGTCGAGTGACGTACCGAACGAAATGACCATATTTGTTCAGTGGTATAATAACGCTGCCAAAGAAAAAAGCGCCAGTCTACGTACAATAATAAATGCCGCCATAGCGCATCTGTATTTTGTTTCTATACATCCGTTTGAGGATGGGAATGGAAGGATTGCCAGAGCATTAGCTGAAAAAATTGTATCACAGGCTTTTGGGCACCCGGTGTTAATGTCATTATCCACTATTATTCAGCGGAATCGCAAACAGTATTACCAAATCCTGGAACAGAGCAATCAGGAACTGGAAATAACAGAATATATCATTTATTTTGCCAATACTGTCCTCAACGCACTGCAGCTCACATCAAGAACTATAGAGTTTACCATTAAAAAAACAAGAATATTCGATACTTATAAGACAATATTAAACGAAAGACAACTCAAAGCACTCCAGCGATTTTTTCGGGAAGGACTTGATGGCTTTCAAGGTGGTCTCAGTGCAGGTAATTACAAAAGCATAACCGGCGCTTCCAATGCAACAACGACCAGAGACTTGCAAGAAATGGTAAAACTGGGTGTACTCAATAAAAAAGGGCAGTTACGGCATACTCGTTATTCTATCGCTGGATTAGATTGAAGTTTGGCTCCCCGGACTTCCCACTGCACGAACCTTTATTATTAGGCGAAAGCTCAGTGAAATGGCTTATAGGTAAGTAACTTTAAAATAACTATTTCTTATTAATTGTAGCATATATTTATTACAAATATTGGGCCCCAATCAACTAAAAATTCCTTACAGCTACAACATTCTATACTATACTTCCGGTTTCTAATCAACTAAAAAACTAGGCCCAATACGGAACATATTCAGCAAACTTATCTGATCTATTATCTGGATCTTTTTGTTTAATAACTTTTTGATCAAACGCATCTTTAATAAGCCTGGAAATAACAGATCGCTGTTTTTCACTCAGTTTAAAACGTTCCCTAAGGCTTGCATTGGTCAAAGATCTATTGGATAAATACTTAATTACTGAATGTTGATAGCAGGCCTGTATGCGTTCTCTAGTTGACATCTTAGCATAAGGTTTTGGCGTATATATTGTAGTTTTAAAATAATTTTCACCTTCTTCAAAATTTAAAGGAGGTAGCCCGGATAACTCAATCGCCGAAATCGTTTTTTCCAGCCCAGTGCCTCTTTCTTCACATATTCGATATCTTCTAAAATTAGATGCTAATATCTCATTTCTAGATTCTGGACTTGTGCCGATTGCGTATTCCGGCGAAACTACCCAGTGTCATCGGAGCGTAGCGACGATAATAAATATTGTACCTGTTAAGTGGGTAGTTTGGAAGGATTTAGTTTTTTTCTCATAGATTCTCCTCGTATAATACGTTTCAGAATGGTTAGTCAGATCGGCAAATATTGCATTGATCTATAGACTAAACATTTAACAAGAGAAGTCCCTATATTATAA
>QKMY01000015.1 GCA_003242895.1 Candidatus Margulisiibacteriota bacterium | reverse complement strand
CAACGCCTCGCTTACGTTAAATGTTACGGTATAATTACCGCTGCCGATATATGGTTTATTCGCTATATCTATTCCTGATATCGCGGGTACCGTATTATCATAATTAATAGAAGAAGTAACAACTTCACTAGAAATATTGCTATATCTGTCTTTTATCCATAAATATAAGGTCTTCACTCCACTTGTATTGTTTTTAAATACATAAGATGCTGGACGGTTATTCTGCCAGATAAAATTCGGGGAGGTATTAATTTCACCTAAAGCCCAATACCTCACATCCGCCTGATATGGAATATCTACGCCAATAGCTAGATCATTGGTATAATGCTGATCCCCGGTATCCTGATCGAATATGTTCAAAGAAGGCAACCCAGGATTAATATCTATCTTAACAAAAGGAAAAGGGCCATTATTATAATTCGAATCATTACCCTGAGATAAAGCGATGATCGCATTGCTTGCGTTATCAGTGACGTGCAAATAAAGATCAACATCACCCAATGGAAAAAAATCCGATATTACCAATTGATAAGCGTATTGCTGGATATAGTACTCGCCATTAACATAAGAACGTGTTGATATAAGTTCCGGATATATCGAGGAATTGCCATTCCTGTATCGAAACTCCAGTAAAGGTTCCTTATCAAGCAGACGCTTCTCTTCAACTACATTAACACTTATGATATAGTTATACTTACCTAAAGCATGCCCGATAAAGTCATCTGCTTTTAGCACCAATGCTCCGTCCGGCGTAGTAACAAGTCCGACAAAAACAGGAGAACTTAACGTAAGGTCCATATAAATAGAATGAGACGGAACAATTTGGTTAATATTACCTGCTTTGTCCATTACCCACAGATAAATATTCTTAGTTCCTTCATCAATGCCAGGAATAATATAGGTAGCTGGCATTGCATCTAACCAACCGCCGGTATGCGGAGTCAAACTAGGGATATAGGCATTAGAAATAAACCACTTATATACCCCGGGATCTTCTTCAATGTTAACTGAGATAATCGTCTCATTAGTGTTCAGAATAGATCCATTTGTCCTATCATGAATACTGAAAACGGGAGCAGGAGGAGGCGTTTTATCAATAATAATCTCTTTTGTACCGACCTGAACGTCATTATTATAAATAACATAAAAGTTATTTGTCACATTATGGGCCAAGTCTTCTGCCACAAGATTAAAAGAAGCCACACCATCAGAAAATTCAGGCTTTATGACAAAAGTAGCATTATAAGTCGGTCCACTCTTACTGTTAAAAGTCACAGTTACCGGTGCCTGCCCGGCTATATTAAGTTTGATATCAGGAGTCACGGATAGAATCTCATCTGTATACGCTGAGATTGTAAGTGTCTCTCCTCCAACATTAATAAATTCATGAAAATACCGGAACGTTATTAGTGGAGGAATAGTATCAATCACAAATACACCTGATTTGGAGGCATAATTGAGCGCATAATCATAGACACCTATATTTATACTCGCAGTGCCCTGTGCCAAAGCTTCTGTAACATTTAAAGTCGCCTGCCATGTATTGCCTGTAAGCTTTGCAGGAGCACTAATTTGAATGACTCCGCCAGCACTATCCCTAACCGTAACTGTCGGAGTAGATACAGCTTCTGAAATATCAAAGGATACTGCAAAGGAACCTGCTTTTTGATAATTATAGGGGATATTAATTTGTGCATCTGGAGGTGTCAAATCAATAATAAAGTTATTATCATTGGTAAAGATATTTTGAGTATTACGGGCATTATCCGTCACAATAACACTTAAAGTAGCCAATCCTTCCGATAGGCCAGAAGTAACAACCAGGCTTCCAGTCCAGAAATAATCAGAAACCCTGGTTAAATTATTTACTATGACGGTAGCTCCATTTGAACAAGTTAAAAACAGGTCCGGAGTAGATGTTTGCTCGGAAATATTCAACGTTACCATAAGCATCCCGGCTTTTACATATTCAGCAGGGTTCTTTACCAAACTTAACGTTGGTTTAATCGTATCATACACAATCGCAGCTTCGGTAACGCTCCAGTTAAATGCTTCATCTCTACCATAATAATATATGAGCTTCTCTTCATTTGTTATATTAAGAAAATTGTAAGTCACAGGAAAATTAATAGTACTTACCCATGGAAGATTTTTTATGTCCGCAGTTACATAGGTACCATTCTCAGTAACTATGAAATAGCTTAGATCAGAGGGGATTCCGGAAAAATTAATAGTGACTGTTCTAGAATTCGTATAATTTCGGTCTGAAGTTAATCTATCAAGCAAAGTTGCTGAATTCATACCCGGAGGAATATTATCAATAACAAAACTCTTATTCCCTTCCAGGTCTAATAAAGAATTAGCAACATTTCCCGCCTGGTCCGTAACGCGATAAATATAGTCCGCCGTTTTACCATTCCAATTCTGAGCTTCCGAAATATTTACAGTTGCCCGCCACAATGTACTGAAATCGGGTCCGTTAACACCATCATCAAGTTTCCAGACATTCATTGTTTGTTTATATGCCAAAGAAGAAATATTCAATGTTAAAGCATAATTATTTACTGGATCGCTAACCAGGATATTAACGGTCAAAGTACCGGCAGCAACCTTAGTACCGGGAATATCAAGAGTATATGTCGAGGTCGGTACTGCAGTATCTTTTTCGATATCCTGGATCATGGAAGTTCTGTTCCCTGCCTGGTCCCTAACCCAGAAATGCATTCTATAAAAACCGTTATCGTAAGCTGAAATGTCAAATGTCGTTGACTTATTATTAGAACTTACCCAACGGGGGTCATCATATACAGGGATCGCCGGAGACAAGTTCTGCCCCTGAGGTGTTAAAGCTACCAAATATTTAATATTACCATCAATATCAAGATTATGGCTGTAATTATAGCTGATAGGAAGGGACGTACTTGCCATTTTCGAAGTGCTGCCGGTATTTGGATCTTTCACCTGGATATATTTACCTGACCCAATATCCAAAGGCTCAATATAGGCATCAAGAACAACTTGATAAGGATCCGAATAATCACTATTGTGCTGTGCATAATCGTTAACACATATTTGAATGTTATAAGTACCTGCACCTTTACTTAAGCTGAAATTACTGAGCATACCGTACCAATCCGTTGTGCCCTGATCTACTCCGTTATAAAAATACTTTATCTTGTATTGATATGCATCACTTGCCGAGTCTATATTAAGCTTAATCTGATTAGCATTCGACCAACCCGGAATAGTTTCATCCAGATCAGTTATTGTAAAAACAGGAGCTGTAGGAGTAGTAAAGTCTGTTTTATATGGCAACCTGTTATCATTGGCATATGTCGGAGAATATTGGCCGGTTCCTTTCAATCCGCCAAAGTTGTCTACAGAATATTGGAAATTCACTGTTTGGCCATCTTTCCAACTATCATTCACAAGAAAGGAAGCATTCCATGCGCTAGAACCCCCGATTACAGGATCATATGTGCCGTTATCGTATTCTGCAGTAAGGGTATAGGATTGTGGCTGATCGGATTGATCTAGATACTGAACGGTTACTGTAGGAACTGCTGATATGGGGATCTTCTGGTTAAAACCTAATTTTACCTGAACTTGTCCGTATCCGGCAATCCAATTTGAGTTGAGAACCGGAGACACGCCCACCCTGCCTACGTCTGTTAAAACAGGTGCTTGAGAATTTCTATAAAACTCTATAATAGTCGGGGAATTGCACAATTTACCATATTCGTCCATTGTCCACAGTGTTATGCTGGCTGGAGTCAACTGTTCAACATAGCCGATATTAACCTGTAATGGTTTTAAATTGGTCCATTTATCGTTCGTAAATATATTTGATGAACTGAGTAGATTGACTTCCGGCAACCAGTACCTGGCATTTGCAACATCAATATTAATATGAGGATTATCTACATTAACAAAAATTTTACCGGATAAATTCTTATACTCTTGAGGATTGGAAAAAGAGACGGAACCTTCCAGCACAGATGAACCCACCATAAACGAATTATCAATACCGTTAAAATTATTCGTAGAAGTATTACCGGCCTTATCTGTCATAACAACATCAAAATAAAATGGTCCTCCGGTATCAGTAACCGTAAAATTACCCTCGTACCAATTAGAAGGATAGCCAACCCATGACATAGGAATAACTGCATTATTACATGATACGGCAATCCCACCCAAGCTATAATCCTGGGTATTATCTGCTCTTACAATTACTTTATATGCTTGTCCGGAAGTTAATTTATGACCGGAGGAACTCCATTGGTCTTGTAGTAATGTAGCAAGGGCTCCGCTAGAAGGCTTAATCTGTACATTCAATAGTCCGACCTTGGGAACAACCGGGTCCCACTGTACTACGAAAGAACATATATCCTCATTTATCATTTGAGCTTGATTCATAACCCACACGTATAACGTTCTGTTTTCAACGGCTGGAGGACATGTGAACCCGTAGTTTTTTATATCAATAGTTGCAGGAAAAGGGACATCAAGCCAAGCTGCATCACTAGTAGCAGGTTGGGTGCTCATAGTATTTGATATTATCCATTTAACTGCTGTAGGACTGGAAATATTAAGGCTAACAACAGCCTCGTTAACATTGTTCAGGATATGAACCGGAGAATTCATATCGGAAACCGACACGGAAGGCGCCGGCATTCGGGTTTGAATAGTGAAATATCTTCCGTTATTAACGACAGTATTGGAATTGTAAGCCCTGTCTACTAAATTCACCTGGTATTCCGCCTGTCCGTTAGGGTCCGTATAGTTAACATTAAAAGTCCCTATTAATGTTGTAGTAACGCCCGGCACGAAACCAACCAGATTAACAGTTACCGGAGTTGCTTGCCCATACATTAAATACTTTAAAGAAAAACTGAGCAAAGGCTCTGACAAGACAATATTTACCGTATTAACACCAAATCCTACCTCAGAAGAGCCGCCCACAACCAACAAATTAACAGTTGGCGCAGTCAGGTCCAGGTATGTCGTATCTGACCCAGCGCCAATAGCAACGTTGCCTGCTGCATCCTTTATCCAGGCATATACCGTTTTTGTACCTTGGGTAAAATATGAAACGGGTATGTTATACTCAGTTATCCTGCTGCTACTCCAGCTAGGATCATATTTATTTGGCGTCGCAATATTCATAGTGACAAGCCATGCCACAGCATCACCGTCATTTGTAATCGCAATACCCAACTCTCCGTCATCCGTATAATCTGACGTCTGAAAATATCGATCGGCAATAACTAAGGTAACAGGATTAGGTCCGGTACTATCTACCACATGTACTCCTCCGGACTGTATCTGGACTCCATAAACATTTGCCCGATCCCTTGATTGAACACTGTATACCAACGTACCATTCTTGCCATTTGTCACCGTATAGTTTGTTTTCCATTGAAGTTGGCTGGTACCGATCTGCGTTAAAGCCAAAACAACCGGATTATCCGTCCCGATCACATAACTTAATGTCGGTGTTGTTCCGGGATGCAGCGGTTCATTAAAATTTAATGTGACCGAGACTGGACCCGCAGCAATGAAATTTGCCGGAGTTTGAACAATCGACGCTATTGGAGGTGTATTATCTAAATTTATGGTTGCAACCGAGGGTACGCTGATATTACCAATACTATCCATAATCCACAGGTATACCATTTTATTTTCATTGACCATATTCTTAAAAGAATAGTAAGTAGGGTTAGAATTAGACCATCTGTTGTCAGTAACTGTTGGCGACGTGCCGATTTCCGTTATTAACCAGTATGATGCACCTTCATCTCCCTGAATGTCTGCAAACACCGACAAATCATCTGTCCAGGATGGATCATTATCATCCTGATCGCGTAATGTTAAGGAAGGAGTGCCTACACTACGGGCTATCTGGTAATTACCTATCGGTTTTTCAAATATTACCCAACCGGCATTATTAGTTGCCGAAAGGTAAAAATTCACCTGCAGTTCCGGAGTTAACGCAGGATTAAAATTAAAGGTAGCTATATAAGAATTACCAACCCTACCGTAAATATGTAAAGGATAAACTGTGCCTCCGCTTTGAGGATACTTTATGTAAGCATTAGGAGTGACCGAAGGTAACTGGTTCATATTTATCGTAGCACTCATCGGATAATTAATGCCAATTCTTGAGTCCGACAGTTCCATAGTCGCATCCGGAGCTTGCGCGATGATATTCAAGCTTACAACATTAGTCTTAATGTTGCCGGCCCTATCCGCTGCCTGGAAATAAAAATTATGTAACCCGTCAGATAACCCTGAAAATTGAAAATTCTGGTTTGTAAACCAGTCCGACCATGCATTATTATCAACTTTTGCCCTATAGGGAGTCGATTTTAACTGTCCTGAATCACTGGCAGCACTCCAGGAAACAATTAAGTTGTCTTTATTATACCAACCTACGCTGGGTGCAATATTAGGATACGTGTAAGAATTTACTACCGGTTGCAGTAAAAAACCTGCGGGCACCGTTTTATCTACTTTAATATAAACAGAGTAAGTTACTACATTACCTGCCTTATCGGCTACCTGCAACATTATATTCCTAGTAGTGTTATTACCTGCCTGTACAAAAAATTCGCTGGTTGCAGTCTCAAACTGCCAGGCAGACCAGGTAACCTGACCAGCATCTACCTTGAACCGGAATGGTTTAGCTTTTAAGCCGCCGGTATCAAATGAAGGATCCCACTTTAATTCGACCGATTCGTCATCGTACCAACCTTCTTCCGGCTCTACTCCGTCATTATTACTATCTCCGTCTCTCCTTATTTCCGTATAAAATGGCTGAGGCAGGTTAACATCGACATAGATCCCTTTTCTTTCCTTATTTACATTTCCGGCTTTGTCCACAATATATGCATCGAAGTTACGAACAATGTCATTTCCCGCATTGGTAAAGATATTATTAAATGTGGGAGAATTCTGCATAATCCAATCAACAGAACCATCAGAATTCCTTATATAATAAGGCTGGTCCCGGAATCCTCCTGCATCGTACATTGACTTAGTCGGGGTTAAATCAAGGTCCACTGTCTGATCATCATAGTAACCGGCATCAGGCGAAACATCATCGACAACATCAGAGCTATCAGCCCAGATGTTAAGAGATATCGGAACAGAATTATTGAATCCGATAATATTTGGGGTAGTAATATCCACGTTTATGGTTGTCTGTATCTGACTGACATTACCGGCATGATCAACTACTTTTATAAGAATATAGTTAGCAGTAGCATTTAACGGTGCAACCGGGAGATTCTGATATGTTCGCGAATCGACATTTATAGGAGTACTCCAGGTTACCGGCACACTCATATTTGTCGATGAATACTTGGCCGCCACATAGAACGGATAGGTACGCAACCCTCCACCCTCATCAGTGAATTCCGACCAGGTAAAATCTACAAACCCATCATCATCCCAACCCTGCAAAGGATCAATACCATCTCCCTTGGAATCTGTATCTTGTACAATGTCAATCGTCTTACCGGATGTTGGCACCGCTAACGTATCAACATTAAATACAGGGGTGTTAATATATGTGAAATTACCTGCTTTATCAAGAACATACAAACGATAATATTGTTGATCACCGATATATAACTGACCGGAGTATTCATAAGTAGCTGCGCCGTTCTTACTGGGGGTATCCGTATAATACCGGATGGAATCATAACCACCCCGATAATTCATCCACGCATAAGCACTGCTCGTACGAAGATTTTGTTCTGTTATTGTACCGGTCAATGCCACGTTGATATTGGAAATATCATACCAACCGGTTTCAGGCAGGAATCCGTCATTTCCGTTATCTAAGGTATTTACAGAAATACCCAGAGACCCATTGTTAATTACCGGAACTACGGTATCTACATATACACTAGCCGTACCAACTGAAAGATTACCAGCTTTATCCGCTATAGCACAAGTGATAATTCGTTTGGTATTGCCACCATCCAAAGTATACAAATTAGTATAGCTGTTAGTATCAAAATTAACCCAGACCTGGCTGCCGGCGTCATTTTTAGCAAAATATTTAAAGCTGCGCAGGCTGGTATCAGTTACGTCGTCATTAATACTAATATCAACACCTGTATCGTTATACCAACGAGTACCATCAGGATCAGACTGGGGAGAAAAATACGGCCAATTAGGCTGTGAGTCTGCCTGCACATTTACGGTTACGTAACCAGCAGGCGCGGTAGTATCTACATATACAATATCATTAGCGCTGCTAACATTACCCGCACGGTCAACTGCTCTAACAGAAACAGTTATCGGGGAATTATTCAATGGAGCAGTATAAAGGTCGATATAAGCAAACGCCCCTGAACTCAAAAAATTTGACCATCCTGTACTTCCGGAACTATTTTTTACCTGATAGCAATAATCACGCAATTGCCCTGTTTCAGAAGGCTGCGTCCAATCTATATCAACACCGGTATTATCGTACCACCCGGGTAAAGGATCAATCCCGTCACCACCTGAATCGGCATCAGCTCTTACTCTCACAGTAAACGGACCGGGTGCCGCTGTATCTACATAAACATTGACACTGGCCGTACGAACAAAACCGGATTTATCTTTATATTGAAAATAAAAAGTATTCGGTATTACAGGATTGCCGGTTACCGGCAAAGCCACTGCAGACCCTACACTGCTGGGAAACCAGGCTGACCAGGTAGTTTGCATTGGAGAAATATAGTAGCGCAAAGCAGAAGAATTAAACCCTCCGGATTCAGAAAAATCCCATGAAATAGTTACCCCGTTAGCATCATCGAACCAATATGGCTCCGGATCGATACCATCTCCTTTAGAATCCCTATCGAATTCTACGTTCAAAACAACTTGCGGCGCAGTTATATCTATATTCACAGCTTTCGAATCATAGCGAATATTACCGGCCCGATCAATAACACCGGCATAAATCGTACGGGGAACACTCTCCCCTGCAGTAGTTAAAATATTTATGGTATTCGCAGCATACTGCGCCCAATCTGTCTGGTTAATACTATTCTTAAAAACATAAGGAGCCAAACGATATGAATCAATATCCATATTTGAAGTTATGGTAATACCGACGAGAATACTTTCTTGATCATACCAGCCTGCATCAGGAGTGACGCCGCTCGTACCCGGAATGTCCGGAGGTATATTAATGGCTATAGAACCCATTGGCGCCGTAGTATCAACATAAACATTAAAAGTCGCCTGTACCGTACGACCGGCTTTGTCCGCTTTAGCTACGGTCAATGTTCTATTAATACCTTCACTCGTAGAAAAATTATAAAAATTTTGTGAATCCTGCGCAGCAGTGAACGACTGCTGATTAGCATCATTTTTCACCAAATACACACCGCCGGAACGCCACCCATTAATATCACTTGCCGTATCACTGATAATTCTGAAATCCACCCCATTATCATCGTACCAACCGGATTCAGGAGGGATCCCATCTCCCCCGCTATCAGTATCTGCACTTAACTGAGCCAAAATCGTTCCCGAAGGATTATTCAGGTCAACATAAAAATAAGTATTAGCGGTAACCGTATGTCCAGCTCTGTCTCTTGCTTGTACATAAACCAGATTATGATAATTATCCGAACTCGAATATGCCTGTAAGTTCGATACTGACGAGCCTGAAGTCCAGCCGCTCCATTGTGTATTACCCCCCGCATCACTGGCTGCCAGTCTATATCGATAAGCACCACCTGAATATGCACCGGCACCGACACCATCATCAAGTGACCAATAGAAATCAACATAATTATCGTCAAAATAGTGATAATCCGGTGCGATTCCATCTCCACTGCTAGCGCTATCAGCATCACTATACATAGCTACAGTTAAACTAGGAGTAGTAAGATCAACAACGATATTATTAGAAAAAACTTTATAATTACCTGCATTATCAACTGAACCGACATAAACGGTATGAGATCCTTCTGCCATAGATACATTAGAGGTAGAAGTATTAGTAGACCAGGGGCTCCAACTGCCATTATCTATCTTGTACTGAAACATATTGCCACTAACACCGGCGGTAGAGTCAACGATACTGCTCCAGCTAAATCCTACAGTTGTATCATCAAAAAAGCCGTTTTCAGGATTGGTATTACCTGCTATATCAGCAGTATCATTATCTATAGCGATAGAACCGGCAGGATCCGACCTGTCAAAAACTATACGCTGCGAGGTATTGTACTGCGTATAATTACCGGCAATATCGTAAACCCTCAAATACAAATATCGAGTACCATCAGGCACACTGGTAAAAGTATTGGAGGTGGAGCTTCCAACATCTATCCAAGAGCCGCCTTCATAAGAAGCATAAAACCTATCAAACCCCGAACCACCAGTGTCACTGGCACCACTCCATGTTAAAGTCACATCGCCATCGTCATCATACCAGGACTTAGGCGCAAACCCATCCCCATCCGAATCAGCATCAGGAGGAGGATCGCTCAATACTGAAGTTGGCAGTGGCGCATCTACCCAGATCACGAAGCTTGCTGAACTGCCCCACTGTCCTGATGCACTCATTGCCTGTACATCTATGGTATGAGTACCATCTCCTATAGCATCTGCT
>QKMY01000014.1 GCA_003242895.1 Candidatus Margulisiibacteriota bacterium | reverse complement strand
TCCCACTGCCTCCCGTATCCGATGCCTCAGCAAAATCCTGGTTCACTGGGTCTGCTGTTGTTGTCCAGGTTACATTTGTTAATGTTCCAGGCGCTCCAGGGGCTGTCCCGTCATATACGATATTATCGGTTACATCGGTATTTCCGCTGGCATTTTTAAAACGGACATAAACTGTTTTAGTTCCATCTCCCGCAGTCAAAGTCCATATTTTGTTTGTATTATAAGCTTCGTCTGTTCCAGTCCCAAATGCTGTATTGGATATATTCATGGTAGTAGCGCCAGTTGCAGCTAAAGTTAAGGTAGTTGATGTTGAATTAGTATAAGTAGCGTTACTACTGATCTGAACAGAACAGCCGGACGGGACTGCAGCGAATGCGCTTATGTTCCCCACTAGCAATAAGGACAACACTATTACGATAGTATATATATATGTAAAAATGTTCAATTTTTTCATAAATTATCCTAAGCTATCCATACTAAGAATTTACAAGCTTCACCTATTGACAAATAGCACTCATCCCCTTGTATACTCTGACACCATTCGATATGATTATCCATTTACAGTTGTTCCCCGGATTGATCGACTGCCATACTCTGAGCTATAAGATTATCAATATCTTCCTGAGATTCTTTGCTATCAATATTTCCAAATGTCTTCTTAATTAGCGTAATAGACCCTTGCTTTGCCAGATTTTTTGCTACTTTGAGTATGTGTTCCTGGGCATTGATAATCTCTACCTTAGTTAGGCTGCTTTTTTTAAGTTCCAAGACCTGATTGACCATATCTTTCATACTTTCTGTAAGTAAGGATAATATTTGATTCTTGTCTCCTTCTTCAAGTTGCATAATCCCTGCTGCAATAATATAAGGATCGAGAGAATAAAAGATTTTCTTAAGAGAGTCTTTATCCGTAAGAAGAATATCTTCAAAAAGAACGATCATATCCCTGATCTCTTCAAGTAAATCAGGATACTTCTCGCCTAATACCTTGGTTAAAGCAGTTTTTTCTTTATCTCTTAATTCATTTAATAATCCAAGAACAACATCCTTACCACCTACCAGACAGGATATTTGCTCCTTAATACTTTTCTCTAAAGGCGCAATGACATCCATCGAATACTGATTACTGTATACCAGATAAGCAATGATCTCGGCCTGCTCTTCGTCTTCAAACTGCGAAAGTATGATATTTGACATTGAAGCGGGTAAATAAGAACAAATGATAGCTATTTGCTCTATAGTCAATTTTTTTTGTTTATATTTGTTAAGCATCAGGATTTTTAGCTTAAAGATATTATCGTCATCAACAAATTCAAAAAAGGCCGTCATGGATGTTGATTTCCTGATAGACATTTCTTTTATGCCTTCATCATCATCAACCGCCGTCTCGATACGACCGCTGATAGACATAGCTGCCGCCGGAGCTGCTTCCGCTGCTCCTTGCTGCCCTTCCGCACCTGCAGCAAGTTTGCCTACGCCCGAAGATACAGCCGGCAATGTTTTTCTAAAAAGCACAAAAAACAACATCATCATTCCAATAATCGCAACAGTATTACCTATTGAGACCATGTGGTTTATGTTAAAACTTTTTTGTTTCTCAAGTTCTACCTTCAGTCGCTCCCTGATTCCGGCAACTTGAATATTAATTGAAGTGTAATCTTCTTTTATTCTATTTGCTGTCTTAAGCAAATCGCGTTGAGTTTCACTCAAAAGCCTAGCCTGTGGCTCGCTTAAAAGCTTAATTTGTGCATCACTGATTAGAGGCTGGGATCCGATAGGTGCCGGGGCTATTGCGGAAGGACTGTTGTTGCTTTCTATTCTGCTTTGCATAATTCCTACATATTCTTTTAATCTCTGTTCCCAGAGTTCCTGACTCTTGGCAAGTTTCTCCGAAATATAGTATTGTTCGGAAATACTAAGATTGGTATTATCTTTCAGATTTGCTTTCCCCAGGAACAGATTTTTATTAAGTGCAACTGGAAAAGGAAAAAAGGAAGATACGATCTCAGGAATTTTTTCATATTTCGCTGCATCAATACCTTCATCCGCTTTTATATTTACATTAAGTTCTTTAATAAAGTATTTTTCATAAATACTGTCCGACTGGACCGGGATCCCTGGAAGCAACGCTTTTTCTTTCTGAGGGGATATCATCTCTGCACCTATCTCAAGGCTTATCAAAATCGAGATGTCCTTAATTGCAATCTTTTTCTCTATAACATCTTTCAACCTATCTTCAAGAACTTTTTCCAGCTCTATTCTTTTATAGATATAAGATTGATCTTCAATTTTACCTTCCTTTGCCAGAAATTCCTTGACTATTTCATTGTTACTGTCATATTTAAGAACAGCAAGCCAATCTTCTCTGGCTTTATCGTAATTCTCTAGTAAATAGTAGGCTGATCCTCTTCTCATCAAAGCAAGAGTATTCTCCTGGTCAACCTTTAGAACATCATCTATTTCTTTAATTGCCTCATAATATTTCCATTCATGTATATACCGAAAAGCTTTGCTTAATTTTTCGTCAATCATATTCTCGACATCGTTTTGAGACTTAATATTCTTAATATCTGCTTTCAAGTCATCTGAACCGGTTCCGTTTGCCAAATATTTTTTTATGTTGTCATCCAGAAATCGGTGTTTAACATCATCATTAACATCTTTCTTCGGTATTTTGAACTTTTCTTTGAATTGTTGGATCCCCTCTTTGAAACGCTTGGTTTTAGACAGGATTTCAACCATTTTTCCTCTTGTTAAAAAACAATCCTCATTATATAGTTGATTGTTTTCCTTTTGATCACCGGTTACTTGACCGCTATAGTTATCAATAGGAAATAATTTATTTATTATTGAAAGCGCTTCTTTTTCTTTCTGAAGTGCTCTCGGATAAAACTTACGGTTATCGGGCACATCAATAAGATTTCTCGACACTGATGCTTCAATGTACACTGAAGCCCAGTAATCTTGTGGAACATCCAGATAATATCCGGAGTATGGATTCTTATCGAAATTCGTTAAGGATATCAATAACGTTATAAATTGGCTGCGACTGAGAATATAGTTCGGTTTGAACTCGTCACCCTTATATCTGGCAAGAAACTTGTTTTTCACAAAATAATATATTTCCGCGGCATATGGGTCATCAGCCTTGACATCAGATAAAATTATTCCATCAGTATCGGCATTTTTATTTAAAATAACTTCTTCAGGAAATAGGAATGATTGACCCATTAAGATCACACTTAGCGTTATAAAACCTATTTTTAGTAACTTTCCAAAGTGAATCCTATACATATTGATCCTCCATATGCATCATTCCAGTATACCCACGTTTTTTTCCAAGAACTGAACAAGATCTCCGATGTTAGAATTGGAGGGCATAAATCCTTCAGCCTTTTTTGCTTCTTCCAATGCTCGCTTCAATTCTTTATTCCTCATCGCAGAAATTGCCCTGTCATAGCACTCCCAGGCCTGTCTTTCCTCCGGCAATTTAACAGTTGTAATCGCCAGTACCTCATTTAGTTTTTGCAGTTGTTTTTTATTATCGCTTGAAAGGGGCTTTAGAATAGAAATTGAAGAATAGCTTTCCTTAGCAAGATTATAAAACCCTTTATCAAAATATCTCATTCCCTTTGCTACATAATTATCTACTTCCGTATTAACTTCTTCGGATTTATTCCCGCCCAAATTTATACCCAGTGAAAATTTCATTGTACTTCCGGCATCCTGATTAGCCATTGCTATGTCAAATTTGGCTATACTATATTCAACCCCTAAGCCGAATGTCATAGCTTCTTCATAATTCATACCAGCCAACAATGAAAACATGCCCATAAATTTGTATTCTGCACCCAGGTACCACTGGCTGAAAGTATCAGTCACGTCAAAAGCCACACAATATTCATCTGACTTATATGCTAGCCCGCCCCGCCATATTAACGGCAATTTGTCTGATGTTATTGCCGGAGCATTGTTCATAGAGTAGACATTATTAAGGACCCCGCCCAAAACTATGTTTTCCATGGGCGAATACAAAACTCCCAGATCAAATACAAAAAAGGAATCGGGAAATTCGCCCAGCGCTCTTGAATAGTTTTTGAAACTTAGGCCAACCGAAAGATTGTTATATAGCCGCTTGCCATAAGCCAGCACCATAGCGCTTGAGCTATCCGCAACACTGCCTGATTCCTCATTATAATCATCCGTTTTTACAATAGGCAAAGAATTCCCCAGGGTGACCATTCCCCCGCCATATGATTCATAAAGACCCGGCCAAACAAATGCCATAACCGAAAAAGAATAGACACTAAACATGTTAGCTTGCATGAACAAACCGGATATCTTGGGAACTTCCATCAACGAAGCGGGATTATTATAAACTGCGGAGGCATCTGTGCTATACGCTGCGTAGGCCCTGCCCATAGCAAATGAGTGAGCATCGGCGCCATATGCGAACATTGCGCCTGGCTGACCCCCGTAAATGGCATGTGAATACACGGGTAGCATTAATAATATGCTAAATATTAATATTTTTAGTATTTTCATTGTTAATTTATTAATCCTACTTTTTTGCAAAAAACTAACATTATTTTTATTCTAAAAAACACATTAGTTATAACAAACAAATTATATCAATTTTTTCCTTAACTATTTCTTTGCAACTAAGGAGTGAGAGGTATACACAATACATATTTAGCCTACACATGCATTAATCCTGTACAGTAACGTTTTTTCCCAATGCTGCACCCAGGTACCACTGGCTGAAAGTATCAGTCACATCGCAACTGAGTTATATGCGATTCCCGCCATATTAAAGGTAATTTGCCGATATTATTGCCGAAGCAATGTTCATAGTTATTTTATTATTCCCTCTTTTACCAAAAATATAACATTATTTTTTATTATCATGGATATTAGTGCTCCTTAAAAGATTATATCAATCTTCGAAACAAAATTTTATGCACCTGGATTAATAACTAATTCTAACCATATACCAAAAGAAAATACTTTCAATTACTTAGCAGCTAGCTTAAACCACTTTATCTTTATCTTTTTTGCTGAAGCATGCGGTGCAATAACCGAACCACTTTTAATGTATATACCTTTTTCAATAGCTGAGTACTCGCCAATAAGAACCTTATTGGCAACGGTCACTTTAGGTTCAAGCGTGACATTACGTTTAAGGACGACATCGTTCCTGATACGTGACTTATCTCCGATTTCACAGTGAGGCGCGATCCGTACGTGACAGCCAATTGTTACCCTTTTGCCGATCTTACAATATTCCTGGATATATGTTCCTAATCCCACAGTAGAAAAATATTCGATTCCCACATTATTCCCGAGCATAATTTGCTGACCAAGAGTAGAGAACATCCCGATAACTGTGTTATTACCAATCTCGGACTTAACCCCCAACCGACTGAAGTTCCCTATCATACTATCTGTCCCGGTTGAGACGTTGTTCATAAGTACGACTCTCATTCCTAACGTGCTTTTATACCTAATGAGGCAGTCGTTCCCTACAGTACTAAACGGACCTAAAACCACGGACTGTTCAGTCACCACAGCTTTTTTTATGCGAACAAAAGATCCAAGTATCGTGTTTTCAGCTATCTGAGCTTTTTCACCAATCGAACAAAATGAACCTATTTTTCCAGACCCGCTAATAATCGCTTCGGTTTGTATGTGGTTCCCCCATCCGATGGAAGTGTCATGTTTAATAATGCAATGCTCACCACAATGAGAAAACCAGCCAATCGAGGAAAGCTTTTCGATCAATACATTGTTCATGATCGTACTAAACGGCCCTACATTAACGTTCGTTGCTATATGGGTATAGCTCTGAACTGTTCCGAACACCCCTACGCTTACGTCGCGATCAATTACAACATTTCTTGCCAAATTAGAAAATGCCCCTATAACAACCGAATTGCCAAGGATAGAGCGTTGTCCTATCTTCGTGAAGCTTTTAAACTTGCAATAGTCCCCGATACTAGTGTTTCTATGAATAGAGGACCCGAGGCCTAATCGGGATGACTCTCCTATCGCACACCGCAATCCAACCCTAGCAAACGATCGAACAGAACAGAATCCTTTTATTGCAACAAAAGCACTTGTCTGAACAAACCAACCGATCTTGGCAGTACACTGGATGACATTATGGATACCAAGCGCCGCAAAACTTCTCACAGTTACACTTGCCTGTATAAGAGATTCGGCACCAACTGAGACAAAAGAATTGATACGGACTGCATTGCCAATTGTCAATTGATTTCCTAGCTTTACGCCTGCGCCGATAGTACAATCGTTCCCGATAGTAATGCAAACAGGTAAGCGATTTTCACTCGGAGATAAGAACCGCTTAAGTAAAATTATTAGTGTCGATTCGTGAACAGTTGTATTCGGGCCCAATCTCACGTTCATTTCCGACAGCGTTTTCTTTCCCCATTCAGTAAGCCTTTTCTCTTTAAAAAAGCATTGTTGCTTTTCAATAAAAACCGGAGGATAAGGAACATTCTTATTACTGAAAATAATGTCTCCAATCCATCGTAAAACATGAAAAATATAATATAAAATTATAGAAACTGATAATTTCGACAATAAGTCATAAAAATCGCAATAATATACCTGGAGAGAAAGTTTCTGGAAATCATCATTCGGAGAGAGTATTTTTTCAGATTCCAAAAGCTTCATAATTTTCTCTCGATCAACTTCGGAAATAGCTAGCTTGAATCGATATCTGCATCTTTTTTCGATTCTCTGATAAATGATTTTCCCGGTAAACCGGTGAATCGATCCATAAAAAATCTCTTCAAAAATCTGCGAACAAATACCAGGATCATATTCCTGCAAAATCTGAAAAATTCTTTCTTGGACCTGAGTATATTGTTTGCTGTCCATAACTCCAACACTCATTATTAATATTATTTTTAGTGCCCTGATAATTAATTCTATAATTATATTTTCGGTTTAACAAGTAACAACAAATAAAACTACAGGGCAATCACCTACTAAAGCTAATAATGACATACCCTGGGATGTCATCCCTGCGCAGGCAGGGATCCAGATTTCCATCATTTGAATCTTTTGTAATAACCAACTTAATTACGAATTCACCCAAATTATGCTAATATTTATAGAATAGGGGAAAGAATTGCAAATCCCTTCCTGACAAAAGTTGTCACAAAATAATACTAGTTTTTAGGAGACACCTCACTAAATGAAAAAAGCATTACTATTCTTATTTCTTATGTTGATAACTATATCAACTGCAAATGCTTATCGCATAGGTGCTTCATACAATAGCGCCATAGGTGATATACCAACTGATGGAAATAAATCATATCCATCCAGCATTCGATTATTCCATCGAACAGGAAATGTTGGGACTAATTGGTACAATGAAATATCCGTTTATCAGGGTAATATACAAGAATTATCTTCTTCAATGATTATTCCTTTTATGAATTTCGGACCTCGTAGATATGATCTTTTGCTTGGGGCTTCGAAAGCATTTGGAAGTGAGCGGTATATAAATCCGGGAGGCTTATCTGTTTTTGCTGCATTATCATATCTCGAAGAAATATCTGCCGGTTTATTTATAACAGCTGAAATGCAGATGAATTTGAACAGAAAATATGCAAATTCTTCAACAGTTCCCAAGCTATCTTTAGGACTCAGTTATTTTTATGATTCTGACCCTGTAATAGATGACATAAAAAGACTTGATAGTTTAGATTTCGATGACTATCTCGACAAAAACATGGTAATTAAACAGGATGAAACTATTATTAAGCAATCAGATATTATTAATAAGTTAAAAGACATAAAAGTAACAAAAGCTATGATTATCCCTAAATTTGCGACAAAAGGCAGCTCATTTCTAATAACAAAAGAATTCTCAGATAAAGAACGAGCACTTAAAGTTATATGTAAAATCAAGCAAATTAATCATGGAAAGTATGAATTAAAAAATGTGGGTTCAAATACCTGGAGATGCAAAATTTTTATTCCCCAATCCTTCCGCGATTCACAAGTTAATATAGTTTTACATGTCACCAGAAGTGACGGGAGCAAAATTGAAGAATATGGCGTGATCCTGATCGATTAGCATTATGCAAAAAATTATATATATATTAATAGCAATATTGACAGCAAACTTTAGCGCAACAGATTTGTTCGCAGACACAATATCTCTATCTAAATACGTCAAACAGATCTTAGTTAATGGAAAGCATCCCAAGATATTTAAACTTGAAGAATCATATGAAGCGGCAAAAGAGAACTACAAAAAGGCGTTAACTAAATATAATCTTAAGCTTTCTTATTCGTATAACAATTCCGGCAGCCAATCACCCTCCAGGTTTTTTCAGGGAGATATCAATTATGAAACCAACTCATCATTTGCTGCCAGTAAAAAGTTTCCATTCCTTTTCGGGAATGATCTTGATATCACATTTGCCAATAGTTACTCGGATATTGCATCGGCAATGAATAATTTAATTCCGGAAAGCCAATCATTATCTTTTATCTATTCTCTTCCCCTTACCTTTGAGGGTATTAAGGCCAGTGAATATAATTCGAGAATCGACCTCCTCAATTTTGAAAAAAGCATCATTGATTATGTTTCAAAAAAAGAAGATCTAATGGTGTCGTTAGTTAATGATTATATGGTTTACATAAATGCCATGGATAATTTTGAGGAATCAAATAAACAACTGGAAAGTCAGAAGAGGTTATTGGAATTCGCTACAGCAAAATACGATCTCGGCGAAATACCAGGTATCGAATTAATCAGGAGCAAAGTCTCAATGATTAATGAGGAGCATCGTTTTTCTGAAACCAAAAATGACTATTTGAACAAAAAAAAAGAAATATACTGGCTCTTGGGTTACCCGGAAACAAAAGAAATAAATTTTGATCGAAATCTTGATATAGATTTTGAAATAAAACCTGTTGAATATTTTCTGAGCAGACTTAAATTCAACAAAGATTATCAGCTTGCAGTCAGAGAACTGGAGACGGCTAGGATCGACTACTTAAGTGTGATGACACAGCAATATCCTGATTTATTGCTCAAGGCGGCACAAATAACTACAAAAGAACAGGATTCTTTTAAGAAAGATAGCCATATGTCATACGGGTTTGCATTGGCAATACCTATTATTGATAGCTCACTGGATAACGATTACAGGATAAAACAAAAAAAGTATAAGGACCTAGAAGACAACTTTAAGAATAAGACCGATGCGATACACCATGATATCGTAACTAAATATAATAGAATAATGAGCTACAAGGAAGATAGGGAACTCTTAGGTATATATTATGAATATGCGCTTAGTGAATATAATATCGTTATGGAACAATATGATAAAGGCAACGCAAATCAAATAGATGTCGAACACGCGCTGGCATCGCTGGAAGATGTGCGGGGGAAACTTTTTCAAAATAGAAAAAATTATATAATAGCTAATTTTGAACTTAATAAATTCGCGGGGTTAAATATCCCAACAGATTTGTTTATCAGCATAAAATAGGAGTTATTTATGAAAAAAACAAAAATAGTATTGAAATATATTATTATTTTACTGATTGTTTTTATATTAATTAAAACGGGCTTAAGCCATAGATACCTATTTTCAAGCGGCAGTACCGTTGACGGCAAAGTCACCAGACTAGAGCGGCACGATGTTGTAAGCAATATAATAACTTCCTGTGAAATCATTCCAAGGACCCAACAGGAGTTAAAGATAGCCGGAAACGGGATTGTAAAAAAAATACATGTAAATGTTGGAAATAAGGTAAAAAAGGGAACCCTTTTAGCGGAAATGGAAAGCAAGGATATTTATGGAGAACTATCTATCGCTACAGGAATGCTTAATAAAGCAAGCAGGGAACTTGCAATAAAAAAGAATTACTATGACTCTGCTAAAATCAAATATAAAAAAGACCTTATATCACTTAAAGAAGTAATCGAGGCTAAACAAGACCTAAAGTCGACAGAGGAAGATTCTTTTCAGTCCGCACAGAATAAATATAGTGAAGTTATGAAGAAGATTTCTACATTAAAACTATATTCTGATATTTCGGGATACGTCACTCAAGTCAATAAATCTGAAGGGGATCTGGCGATTGCTGACGAACCGGTCATAGTTATTACAAAATTAGATGATCTATATGCAAGGTTCTATGTCTCAGACCTTTATCAGGGCAAAATAAAAGAAAACATGAATGTCAGGTTTTTTGACGCGCAAAAAACCGCAGGACAAATAGTCGCAGAAGGTAATGTCACTAATGTAGGTAAATTTGTAACAAAAAAAGGCATAACGGTTGAAGTATCTTTCACTCCGGCAGCGCAGGAACAACGTGAAGCCAATCTACATAAGTATTTATCGGCTGAAATTCCACTCAATATTAGAAAAAACGTAAGTAGTATCCCGTTATCCAGTGTTTATGTAGATGACAAAAATTATTATGTCTATGAAGTAAAAAATAGTATCGCGAAAAAAAAATATATTGAGATCGGGCTAGTCGGCAATGATTATGTAGAAATAATAAAAGGGATAGGTTCCGGCGATAAGATAATTAAAGACCCCAATAAATTTGTACAAGACGGACAGGTATTTAAAGAGCTATAAGGACGACGTATGATACTGGAATATGTTGAATTAGCTATTGATGAAATTAAAAACAATAAAATGGAAGTTTTTATGACGGTGCTCGGCATCATCGTAGGGATTTCGGCTGTTACGGTTATTTTGGCCATAGGTGAAGGCGCTGCCAAAATGGTAAATAGCGAAATGGCAGCTTTCAAAGAAAATGTTTTGTGCATTACCTATTCTCCAGACAAAACTAAATCAGCGGCTTCTGTCAACGCATTTAAACCCGGTGGGAATAATATGCTTGCTGGTTTTTTAGGAATGATTAATGATGCTCAATCTGAAAAAAGAAAAAAAGCGGAGGGCGACTGGCCATTACCATACGACATAAAAAACTATGCATCACAGATAAATAAATGTCCATTGGTAGATTCCGTAGACTTTTTAGGAAGAATAAAGAACGAGGTAATTCTTTGTGATGAGCGCAAAGAATTGATGATTAATTTTTCAAATAATAATTTTCTAAATTATATAAAAGAAGAGATTATTATTGGCAGGACTTTTTCCGATTTAGAAGTTAACCAACAAACCCCTGTAGCCATCTTGAAATTGTCGCTTCCCTTATATCAGCGCTTTAACAAATTTGGCGGGATACTGGGCAAAACCGTAAAGGCTGGAGATTATACTTTTCGGATTATAGGTATCATAGATGCTGGAAAGGATGAACCAGAAGTCTATGTTCCCTATTCATTTTACATGTTTATGGCAACTAACAATGATTTACCCCAATTTCTAGTCAAGCTTAAACCTCATGAACAAAAAGATAGTAACAAAGAGCTTTTTTTTCGTTGGCTTAAAAACTTTGTTTTAAACGGAGATTATTTTATTGAGGATTCCAATATTGATATATTCAATAAAATACTAATTTATCTCCCCAAGTTTACGCTGTTAATCACGTTTATTGCCGGGATCTCTCTGGTTGTAGGGGGTATAGGGATTATGAATTCTATGATTTCATCAGTGGTTCAACGGACCAAAGAAATCGGCATTAGAAAATCCATAGGTGCAAATAAGAACGCGTTAATTATCCAATTTCTCATTGAAACGATGATCGTAACCTCTATAGGTGGAATCCTAGGTATTGCGCTTGGCATTTTACTGTCTATCTTGGTGCTTAATCTGCTAACAATACCTCTGGTATTTCCGATCATATCTATTGCTTATTCTATAGTTTTTACTCTTATTATAGGTGTCGTCTCCGGAATAGTTCCTGCGGCTAAAGCCGCCAAGCTAAACCCAATTGAGGCACTCGGGCACTCGTAAAACTTTACCAGGATATCCCAACATTTTTTTTCGATACAAGTATTTACTTGAAGAATACGAGAATAGTAACACAACAAAATATTAGAAAGGAGCGCACAAAACATTTAAATAGCATAAACAGATTATACTACAAATAAAACTTTTAAAATATGTCAAAAAAAAATAATTACAAAAGGGAGAATAAAAAAATGAAGAGATTTGTAATGCTAATTATAGGATTATTATTAATCAATGTTTCTGTGGCATTCAGTGAAACAGCTCCATCCAAGGTTTATGTTCAACAAGACCAAAGCTCGTACGCAAATAATGATACTAGTATCGGAATGGTAGCAGAAAAAGCTTCAATAGCACTGCATTTAAAAAAATACACGGAGGGCACTATAGACACTATAGGTGGGTTTACTCTCGGCAATACTCTGCGTTTTCAATTTTGGGGTAATACTAACGCTGAATATCTGAAGGCGCTAATTTATACAATCAAAGGTGAGGTTATTTCAAATGGTCTTACCAAACAATTTACAATGGTTGTATATCCTTCGGATACACAAGCCACTTATAAACTTAGTGGGGATATTGATGCAACAGGCGTTATCCCGACATTATATTCAATGACCCAGCAAGCTGTAACAATCAAACTCAAATCTATGTCACTTGAAAGGTATACAGTCGCAACAACTGAAAAAAAAGAAATTTTCAAAACTGATCTTAAGCTGGAATTAACCCTTGACGCAACCCACAAAAATAAGATTCCAGTTGAATTTGTGGTTGGTCTATTTGTACCTAAGAGCTCAATTAAAGTGGAACTGACTAATAAGGTCGGAATAAGTATTCCTATATTTGGTATCAATGCACCGACACAGATCCGTACGAACGTTTATAATACCGCAGGAACAATAGTAAAGACTATATATTCTCAAAAAATCGAAAGTGGTTTGTTGAGAAATTTCACAGTCGCAGAAACCTTCGAGCTCGGCGATGATATTGATTATCTTTATACTGAGGGGTATTTTGATGGGGCTTGGCAAACCTTCACAGGTTATCATAAACATAGTTGGTGGACCAACTGCGTTGAATTCGTATACTCAAGTCTAAGGATAATGGTCAAGTTAGGCAGCAAATAAATTATCCTGTGTATTTCTAATTAATTGGTGGCTGTCATAAAAGGCAGCTACCAATTATTATTTTCATAAAAGATTGGTTATAATATAAATATGCCTGTAATCGAACTAAAAAAAATCAGCAAATCATATAAAAGCGGCAAAGAGGAATTCTTTGCACTCAAAAATATCTCACTGACGATTGAACAGGGTGAATATTTGTCGATAGTAGGCACCTCAGGTTCAGGCAAATCTACCTTAATGAATATCCTAGGATGTCTTGATCCTGTTCAATCGGGACAGTATATACTTAATGGCAAAAACATCTCTCAATATAGTGAAACCGATTTGGCAAAAGTTCGCAATGAGGAGATCGGATTCATTTTTCAAAGCTATAATTTGTTGCCAAAAAAAACTCTGATAGAAAATACGGAACTACCGCTAATTTACAAAAATATCAAAAAAAAAAAAAGAAGAGAACTATCTATCGATATATTGACAATTCTTGGTCTGGGGGATAGGCTCAATCACCTTCCAGGTGGTATTTCCGGAGGGCAGAGACAACGGGTAGCTATAGCCAGATGCCTTGTCAACAATCCAAAAGTAATCCTGGCTGATGAACCTACCGGCAACCTTGATTCGGTAACTCAACTTGAGATAATAGAACTATTCCGCGAGGTTAAAGAAAAATTTGATACAACAATAATCATTGTGACCCACGATGAAGAAGTTGCTAATTTTTCAGACAGGGTCATAACTTTATTTGACGGAAAGATTTATGCAGATATAAATATAACCGCGCATGAAAGTGCTATAGAAGCCAACCAAGGCGTATATAACTATGATGAGAAAAATGAATACGTTGAAGAAATCTTGAACAATTTTCAGAGCACTCCTGCGATTAGCGTTCCTTTACCTCAACATAACTATTTATCTTCCGCAGTTCCAATCCATGAACGGCCTGTTCCGATAGATGTCCCGATTTTTTGCACAGAAGAAAAAAAAGATACCGACAAAGATATTTTAGAAAAAAATAATATTGAAAATATAGAAAGCCTGATAGATAATGATATAGGCAAGGAACAGAATCAAACGAACATTCCTAATAATTCAGTCTGCCCCGTCAAAGCGGCTAAGTATGTTAGAAAGGGAAATTTATTTATCCCGGCAGGTTGATGCTGTTTAGTCACAGGAGCAATAATGTTTATTAAAAAATTATTAAGTTATTTTTCACAATTCTTATCAAGTAGCAACAAATCTATGCAGAATTCAGATGGCAACCAAAAGCCACAGGAAATATTGCGAATAAAAAAGGCTCTTTGTTACAGAATAAATGACGCGCAAAAAAATTATCTTGGTGAATATAAATTCGATACAAAACATAAAATAGATGATGTTTTGTCTTGTTATAAAGTTAATGAAAAAGATAAAATAATGGAAGAATTGAAGGATCAGGCTAATTTAAATATAGACTTTATTAATACAAAAGAAGAAATGCTCGAAAGGCTTCAAGCGGATAATTATGCGGTAGTCCTTTTCCCATATAAAATAAAAGATGAAAATCCTTTAGAAGTACTAAAAAGTATACGTAATAAAAATGCTTCCGTAAAAACTATACTTATTGTTAATAAAAAAATCAAACGAGAAGAAATGATCACCTTTTTAAGGTACAAACTTAATGAATTCACGCATTTATCCTTATCAGATGCTGACCTTTTTTTCTATTATCTTTCTGACTTTTTAGATGATTCCTGTAACAGCTGAAAATTTAGCAACATTATGGTTACTACATATTCCCGAATAAAGCACCCAGTCATTTCGATCTAAACCTCCCGCTTAACAAATACAACTTTTGCTATCATCGATACGCTCCTACGACACTTGATAGTTTAGGTGGAATACAAAGGCACTGAACGTTAGGTAATAATTCGCGTGACTCAGCAGTTCTAATTATGAGTTTTAGCGCTGATAAACATTGAGTTCAGGCAATAAAGTATCCCTATTGGGATGATTATAAT